>DAOWHI010000146.1 GCA_030641505.1 Gemmatimonadota bacterium
CCTCGATCGCGGTCCAGGCGGGTGGGGACGTGTTCGTCTCGATCCACAACAATGCCCTCCCGGATGGCGTGAACCCGTTCGTCAACAACGGCACCTCGACGTATTTCTACCACCCGCAGAGCCGTCCGCTAGCCGAGGCGATTCAACGCGAGCTACGCATCAAGACCGAGCTGCCCGACTTCGGCGTCAACCACGGCAACCTGGCGGTACTGCGGATGAACGAGATGGTTTCGGTTTTGGTCGAGGGCGCGTTCATGATGATACCCGAGCAAGAGACGCTTCTCAGAACGCCCGAGTTCCGGCGCCGGATCGCAACCGCGGTTGCGGATGGCATCGAGCGGTTCCTAGAGAGCAGAGACCGATAGAACAGGAGGTGGAGATGGTGCGCACGCTTTTCCTCACCGCCGTTGCGGTGGTCGCGCCGTTCGCAGCAAGCGCCGCCAACGGGCAGGACGGCCTCGGCGACGACCGTCCGCTGCGCCCAGTGGCGACGTACTCGATCGTGGCCCGGGATCCGGCCACCGGCGAGCTCGGGGTGGCGGTTCAGTCGCACTGGTTCAGCGTCGGGCCGATCGTGCCGTGGGCCGAGGCCGGTGTCGGAGCGGTGGCGACCCAGTCGTTCGTGGATCCGTCGTATGGACCACTGGGACTCGACCTGATGCGAGCCGGTAAGTCGGCGACCCAAGCACTCGGCGGTTTGGTCGAGTCGGACGCACACCCCGAGGTGCGTCAGGTGGCGATGATCGATGCCAAAGGCAACGTCGCTGCTCACACCGGCGCGAACGCGATCATCGCAGCCGGGCACCAGACCGGGGAGAACTACAGCGTTCAGGCCAACTTGATGGAGAGCGCGACCGTGTGGCCAGCGATGGCGCGCGCGTTCGAAAGCGCTCAGGGTGACCTCGCTGAGCGGTTGTTGGCTGCACTCGAGGCGGCCCAAGCCGAGGGCGGCGATATCCGAGGGCGGCAATCGGCGGCGCTGCTGGTGGTGTCGGGCGAGCCGACCGGCCGGCCGTGGGTCGATCGCACGTTCGATCTGCGAATCGAAGACCACGAGCGCCCGCTGGTCGAGCTGCGTCGGCTGCTGCAGCTGGCGCGCGCCTATCGCGAGATGAACGCCGGCGATGAGGCGATGAGCGATAGCGATGTGGCGGCTGCCGTTGAACACTACAACCAGGCTGCAGAGATGGTCCCAGAGAGCGCCGAGATGGTGTACTGGGCGGGCGTCACGCTGGCCGGCGAGGGGCGAGTCGAGGAGAGCCTGCCGCGATTCGAGCGTGCGTTTAGCGCCGATCCGCGATGGGCGGTGCTCACGCCGCGTCTCATTCCGGCTGGGCTACTGCCGAACGACGTCGAGCTGCTCGAACAGATCTTGAGCGTGGCTGGCGGGGAGCCTGGGCTGGTCGAGTGGGAGCGTCTCGCCGAGCTGCAGAAGATCGAGCCGCGATAATGTGTCGCGTGCTGACGGTACTCGCGTGGCACGGGCCTGATCGCCGGTCCATTTTCAAGCGCCGATGAACGACACCAATCATCAATCCGACTGGGGCAACGTGGCCACCGGCAGCGTCATGGACCGCCTCGTCTCGCTATCGAAGCGCCGCGGGTACGTGTTCCAATCGTCGGAGATCTATGGCGGGATCGGGTCGACCTGGGACTACGGGCCGCTGGGGGTCGAGCTCAAGCGCAACATCAAGGATTTCTGGTGGCGGACGATGGTCGAGCGCCGCGACGACATCGAAGGGTTGGACGCCGCCATCCTGATGTCGCCAAAGGTGTGGGAAGCCTCTGGCCACATCGACGGGTTCACCGATCCGCTGGTCGATTGCAAGAACTGCAAGCATCGCTTTCGTGAAGACGAGATCGATCCCGACAAAGAGCCACGGTGTCCACGTTGTGGGAGGGGGGATCTCTCGGCTGCCCGGCAGTTCAATCTGATGTTTAAGACGTTTATGGGGCCGGTCGAGGATGACGCGTCGGTCGTGTACCTCCGACCGGAGACCGCCCAGGGTATCTACGTGAACTTCCTCAACGTCATGAACGCCGCGCGACAAAAGCTCCCGTTTGGCATTGCCCAAATCGGAAAAGCATTTCGCAACGAGATCACACCCGGCAACTTCATCTTTCGGACCCGCGAATTCGAACAAATGGAGATGCAGTACTTCGTCCAGCCGGGCTCGGCTGGTGAGTGGCTGGAGCGGTGGCTGGAAGAGCGAAACGAATGGTATCGTGAGCTGGGGATCCGCCACGACAAGCTGCGTGTGCACGAGCACGGCGACGAAGAGCTCGCTCACTACGCGGCGGCCGCGTTCGACATCGAGTACGAGTTTCCGTTCGGCTGGCAGGAGTTGGAAGGGGTACACAACCGGACCGACTTCGACCTTACCGCGCACGAGCGACGATCGGGCAAGAAGCTCTCGTACTTCGATGAAGAAGCAAAGGAGCGATACGTTCCCTATATCATCGAGACATCAGCTGGGGTAGATCGCACGCTGCTGGTTTGTTTGGTCGACGGATTCCGAGAAGAGGGTGAGGGCAAAGAGGCGCGCACCGTGTTGCGTCTCGATCCCCGGATCGCGCCGATCAAAGTCGCGGTTTTCCCGCTCGTCAAGCGGGACGGTATGCCCGAGATGGCGATCGAGGTTCACGCCGCTCTCAAGCGTCGCTGGAACGCTTTCTTCGATGATGGCGGCTCGATTGGGCGCCGGTACCGGCGTCAGGACGAGGCCGGCACGCCGTTTTGTGTGACGGTCGATGGCGAGTCGACGAGCGACGGAACGGTAACGGTGCGGCACCGTGATTCGATGACTCAGGACCGGGTCTCGGCCGACCGGTTAGCCGAATGGCTGGAGGATCACCTGAGCTGAGGATTAACCACTCTACTTGCAACGATAAGGGAACTACCGATGACGACCGAATTGACGCAAAGGCACTGCGAGCCGTGCACGGCTGAGACACCGCCCCTCAAGCCGCCGGAGATCTTCAAGCTCCACGAGAAAACTTCCGACTGGGCTATCACCACCGGTCATAAGCTCGTTCGCACCTTTACATGTCCCGACTTTGTGGCGGCCATCAGTTTTGTCAATCACGTCGCCGAACTGGCCGAAGCGGAGGACCACCATCCCAGCATTACCATTGATTACCGCAAGGTGACATTCACGATCTGGACCCACGCGATCGACGATCTGTCGGAGAACGACTTCATACTCGCGACCAAGATCGATGGCGCCTACGCTCAGGGTGGCTTCGCAGGGGCCGGCCGGGACTGATGGTAGCGCAGACCGCGGCAACCAAGCACGCCAAGACAGCCGATCGTTCGAACGATGACTTTCGCGTCCGTTTCGCTCGGCTAGCCGATAACCCCGACCAGCTCCCCCCGGCCGGCCGGCTACATGCGCTCTTCGACCTCGCGTGGGAGCGAACGATGACATGGAGCCCTGAGCTTGCGACCCACGTCGGGTATCCGGCCGGAGACCACGGCGCCTGGAGTGACATGTCGCTGACGGCGATCGATGATCGGCGGGCCCAATCCGGGGATCCGTTGCCCGTGCTCGATGCGATTGATCCTGAGAGTCTGAGCGCCGGCGATCGCCTGAACCAGGAACTGTTTCGAAAAGAGGTCGAGGACGCGGTCGATGGGGCACGCTTCCCGGACCACCTGATGGCGGTGGATCAGATGAACGGTCTGCAACTGTCGGCCACCCGGATGCTGGCCATGATGCCGACCCGCAATGAACCCGACTACGAGAACATTCTCTCACGGTTGTCCGGGCTGCCGTTGCTCATCGATCAGACGGTTGCGCTGCTCGAACAGGGACTCGCCGATGGGTGGACACAGCCGCGCGCCACGCTACGCGAAGTTCCTGACCAGATCGCCAGCCTTATTGTCGATGACCCGATGTCCAGCCCACTGCTTCACTCCTTCAAGACGTTTCCCGATGGCGTTTCGCTAGCGGATCGCGAGCGATTACGAGCAGATGCCATCGACGTGTACTCATCGCAGGTCGCACCCGCTTTACGGCGGCTCCACGATTACATCGTCGACACGTACACGCCTGGCGCGCGGGAACCGATCGCAGCCACTGCGCTACCCGATGGCGAGGCTTGGTATGATTACAGCGTTCGGTTACGGACGACGACCGATCTTTCGCCACGCGAGATTCACGAGATTGGCCTGCGCGAGGTACAGCGCATTCGCGATGCGATGGAGGAAGTCATGACCGACAGCGGCTTCGAGGGGGACTTTGCAGCGTTTGCAAGGTTCTTGCGGACCGATCGCCGGTTCTTCTATGAGCGTGCGGAGGATCTGCTGGCTGGGTATCGCGATATCACGAAGCGCGCCGATGCCGAGTTGCCGCGACTCTTCAAGATTCTGCCCCGCTTGCCGTACGGTGTGATCGCGGTTCCCGACTATGCCGACGGCTCTCAGCCGGCGGCTTATTACCTACCGGGTTCGCTCGAGGTCGGACGTCCGGGGTACTTCTACGCCAACACCTTTGCTCTCGACGAGCGACCAAAGTGGGAGATGGAGGCGCTGGCTCTCCACGAGGCGGTGCCCGGCCATCACCTTCAGATCGCAATCACGCAAGAGCTCGAAGCGTTGCCCGAGTTCCGGCGCCACGGTGGTTTTACGGCCTACATCGAAGGGTGGGGATTGTACTCGGAGAGTCTCGGCGCGGAGATGGGGTTTTACCGCGATCCGTACAGCCAGTTTGGTCGCCTGTCGTTCGAGATGTGGCGCGCTATCCGGCTGGTCGTCGACACCGGGATGCATGCTCTCGGTTGGAGCCGCCAGCAGGCGATCGATTTCTTCGAGCAGAGCTCGGGCCACACCGGCCACGATGTAAAGGTCGAGGTGGATCGCTACATCGTATGGCCAGGGCAGGCCCTGGCCTACAAGATCGGCGAGTTGAGGATCAAAGAACTACGCGCGGAAGCCGAGCGCACTCTCGATTCGTCTTTCGACGTGCGCGCTTTCCACGATGTGGTACTAGGCGAAGGTTCCCTGCCGCTCGACATTCTCGATCGTCGAGTTCACGCTTGGATCGACTCTCAGCAGCAGGCTACTCGTAGGCCGGGGTGAGTAGCGGGCACTCCCGCGATCGTTCCTTTAGAAACCTCCGTTTGCGGCGCTCGAGCGAGCCCAACTCGCGTTGGTACACGCCGATGCTCTCCAGTTGATAGTTGTTGAAACCGATTCGGTCGATAAAGAGGATCTGGAAGTTGTTGCGGTAGTAGAGCCATACCTCGAGAGCTTCCGCGCCCCTCGGGACCGGCTGTTGATTGATCTCATCGGGGGAGCCGAGTGTCAAGTAAACTCGGCCGCGGTCGCTGAGGTAGCCCGGTCGAAGCGCGCTCTTCCATTCCCTGTTCGCGATCGCGATGCGGCGGAAGTAATCCTGCAACTCTTCGTTTACCGCCGTTGCAGGTATTGGGTCGCGAATGCGCCAGAAACAGTTCCACGCTTCGATTCGGGCCTCGGCTCCGTCCACGTCTTTGAGGATCTTGAGCTCGTCCTTTGTCGCTGCATACTTGATGAGCGACAGCGCGTCGTCCCAGTTCTCGGCGATCCAACCCCCTGAGCCGGCGATCATGAGCGGCGTGCTGCGACTGGTGACGACTTCTCCCGTGTCGTCGATCAATTCGATCTCGAACCGAAACTCACCGAACCGCGCGTCGTCGTTCTGGAGCGAGCCGAAGAGCTGGGCCGTGCCGTTGTCTTCGGAAACGACCTCCTGTGACCAAGCCGCTGCCGCTCCCCCGGCGGCTTCCGCCTCGGGGACGAGCTGGGCGCGGGCCGTGTACGGACCACCCTGGTCAACGTGAGCCAAGTCGATCATGAAGTCGAACCGGCTTGGAGCCGAAGAGTAGTAGTGGCTAGGACTGACTACATAGCTGACACCAGAATCGGTCGTTTGGTAAAGACGCAGGAGCACCGGCTCGCTAACCGCTGCGACACTTGGGAACGGTGCGATCTCGAGGGTCGCTGAGGCGCGCGACGCATCGTTGGCGTTCTGGTCTCGAACCGTGACCGAGAAGTCGTACGTCCCAGGAGCCATGGCCAACTCGGTCTGGAACACGATCGTCTCGGTCTCCAGCATCGTCTCGTCAAAGGTTTCGACCTCGACGCTCTTGTCCCAACTCCGTTCTAGCGCGTCGACATCTCCATCTTCGGGATCGAACGCCGCCTTTACTTGATAGTTCGCCTGCCACAGACCATCGGTGGTGCGAACAAATTGGAGGCTGCTGTTGGAGAGCGACACGCCGACCAACACTTGTACCGAATCGGCTGTCCCGGGTAGGAACCATGTGTCGGCGAGAAACCCGACGTCTCCTCGAGCTCGCAGTATCTCGTGATCCTCATAGAACCGATCGTTCGAGAAGATCTCTCTCAGGTCGATGTCCTGGCTGAAAGCCGATCGAGGTACCGCGATCAGAGTAGACACGGTGGCGAGCACCACGAGCGCAGCGAATCGCATCAGCTGCATAACAGCACTCCTTGCATGGAACACGGGGGCGGTTTGGGGATATGCACGCTATTAAGATGTCAGGCCGGCGGGTGGCGAGCCACCGGCTTCTGACCTAAATACCCGCGCGGCTCAATCAGGTTGCATATGACGTTGGAAATGGAGAACCCCCGCCGCTTGTCTCACGTTGTCGGTTGTCTGCTCGTCGTAGTTGGCGCGGCTGCCTGCGCCGGCAACAAAGCGCCGGTCGCAACCTACGGCCCGCCGCCCAGAGTCTCGGAGCCAACGCCGAGCCGCATCGAAGAGCTCCAGCTCATTCTCGGTGACGAGTTGACCTCGGAGGAGGAAGCTGACCTTCGCGCGATTCGACTTGCGCAGTATGATCCGCCAACGGAGCTGCGCCCGCCTGAGCTCGACGAGAGTTTGGAACAGTTGCTCGAGGACGAGGGGGCGGTGCTCGTCGAAGAGAGCATCGACTACGACATACCGATCGTTCTCAACGACCGCGTGGAATGGTGGATCAATTACTTCACCCATCGGGTCCGGGGCTCGTTCGAGCGGTACTTAATTCGCTCCGGTGCTTGGCTGCCGTATCTAAAGACGGAGCTAGCCCAGGCTGGGCTGCCGCGGGATCTCTCCTATATCGTCCTGATCGAGAGTGGGTTCTCGACTCGCGCCAGGAGCCGAGCGAATGCTGTCGGCCCTTGGCAGTTCATCAGGTCGACGGGTCGCGAGTACGGCCTCAGGATCGACCGTTGGGTCGATGAGCGAAGAGACTACGAACGAGCAACCCAAGCCGCGATCGCGTATCTGTCGGATTTGCATGCGATGTTTGGTTCGTGGCACCTCGCGGCCGCCGGATACAACGGTGGGCAGGGTCGGCTCAAGCGCACGATGTTGCGCGACAACGCGGTGAACTTCTGGGAGCTGACGAGCTTGCGCGACGAAACCATGAACTACGTGCCAAAACTTCTAGCCGCCACGATCGTCGCCAAGCAACCCAGACGTCACGGCTTCTACAGCGTGCCCTACCTCGAGCCGGCAGGGTGGGCCAAGGTCACGGTTCCAACCTCGGTCTCCATGGATGTGATCGCTGCCGCGGCCGATGTCCCAACCGACGTGATCGTCGGGTTAAACCCTCATCTTCTGAGGGGTCGCACACCGCCCGGTGAATCGAACTTCCCGGTCAAGATCCCGATCGATCGCGTCGAGACGTTCCTCGAAAACATCGACGGTGCGATGGCTTCGGGTGGGAGCGGTTCGGCGACAGTTCGCTCCGTCAGTTTGGCCGAGGCTGATTCGTCGGAGCTGCGGATCCATCGTGTCCGACGCGGCGATACCCTGTATGGCATCGCTCGCCGATACGGTGTCACGGTAGCGGCGATCAAGCAGGCCAACGGACTTCGAAGCAACAAGATCATGCCCGGCACGCGTCTCGAGATCCCGTAACGATTCGGTAGCGTAGCCCCAGAGCGGCGGCTAGTTTGGTTTTTCGCATGCCCGCCACGCCGCCTATTCCCGTGGTCGAAGCGCAAAGACGGATCGTCGAGCGAATCGAGCCGTTGGACGCCGAACGGGTGCCGATCACGAGGGCTTGGGGTCGCGTGCTCGCCGCGGCGGTTTCTTCAGAACTCGACCTGCCACCCTGGGATAACTCCGCCATGGACGGTTATGCAGTGCGCACGGGTGAGGTACGCTCGGGAAGTTCGCTTCCGGTCGTTCTCGATCTGCCGGCCGGTGCACGCTCCGGCCAATCACTGCCAGCCGGCAGTGTGGCGCGGATCATGACTGGTGCCCCGTTGCCGATTGGCGCCGACGCAGTGATTCCGGTTGAGGCATCGACCGGACCAACAGGACCAGGTGTGTTCGCTGACCCCGGGGAAGAAGTCCGCTTTGACGTAGCGCCGCAATCTGGGGCCAACATCCGATGCCGGGGGGAAGACGTCGGCCGCGACACCGTGGTTCTGGAACGCGGGGTCGAGTGTGGTGGTCCTCAGATCGCGATGGCAGCATCCACTGGACACGCATCCGTGGACGTCTTTCGGCGGCCGGAGGTGGCGATCGTCAGCACTGGGGACGAACTGGTCGAGGTCGAAGCAGCGGGTACTGAGGATCGCATCGTCAACGGCAACGCGTACGGTTTGGCGGCCAAGATCGAGCAGGCTGGTTGTGTGGCCAGGATGTTGCCCATTGTTCCAGACGACCGGTCTGTAACGAATAGTGCGATCGCAGACGCGTTGACGTCTGATGCCGTGGTAACGATCGGTGGGGTTTCCGTTGGTGGTCGTGATTACGTTCGCGACGCGCTCGTAGCAAGCGGCGTTGAAATCGTTTTCTGGCGCGTGGCGCTGCGGCCCGGTGGCCCGTTTGCTTTTGGTACGGCTGGCAAGCGTAGCGTATTTGCACTGCCAGGCAACCCAGTGAGCGCGCTCGTGACCTTTGACCTGTTTGTTCTTCCAGCACTGCGCAAGATGTCAGGACATACACGATGTTTCCCGCGGCGACAGCGCGCGCGACTCGCCGAGCCGGTTAGCACAAGAAGCGACAAGGCGTACTACCTGCGCTGTCGTCTTGAGTTGGATGCTGCGTCTAAAGAGTGGCGTGCTTCGATCACCGGTCCGCAGGGTTCCGGTGTGCTGTCAAGTCTGGTTGGGGCTGACGGCATGGTGATTGTCCCACAGGGAGTCGACGATTTGCCGGCCGGGGCCTGGGTCGAGTTTTTGCCGATCAACGATCGTGTCACCTGGCAGGAGGCGGTAGCGTGACGGGCACTGTGGGTGCCGATCGATCAGCGGATCTCGCCGCCGCACGCGAGCTGATGGACGGCGCCTCGAAACTCGTCCTTACGACACATGTTCAGCCGGATGGCGATGGTATCGGCTCCGAGGTCGCTCTGGCCTACCACCTCCGGGCGATCGGCAAGGACGTTGTCATCCTCAACCCGCATCCTACTCCGCCGCGGTTCCGATTCCTCGAACCTAGTCCGCCGATCGTGCCGTTTGATCCCGCGGTGGCGGAGCGCGCGCTGTCGACCGCCGACGCACTGGTGGTGCTCGACATTTCCGTGCCGAATCGGCTTGGCAAGCTGGAGAGTTACGTCATGGAGTACCGACCCAAGACGCTTATCATCGATCACCACGCTGACCAAGGACAGATCGATGGTCTGGATCTCAGGAACGTTGCCGCAGCTGCCACCGGAGAATTGGTGTACGAACTCCTCGAGTCTTGGTCGGTTCAGTGGACGCCCGAAATCGCAACTGCCTTGTACGCCGCTATCGCGTACGACACGGGTGGGTTCCGTTTTGCCAACACGCGACAGGTCACGCACAGAATAGCCGCAGACCTGATTACACGTGGAGCCGACACCCTGCTTGCCAACGAAAACTTGTTCGAGTCGTACTCAGTACCAAGGATCAAGCTCCTAGCACGCGTGTTGGACAGTTTCGAACTGTCCGCGAACGGTCGGGTGGCAACCGCCGTTGTCTCGGTCGGTCTGATGACCGAGCTTGGCGCGGTGAACGAAGACGTCGAAGGGATCGTCGAGGTCTTGCGATCGATCGATGGTGTTGTAGTTGCGACGCTGATCAAAGAGGTGGGGCCGTCAGCGACCAAGGTATCGTTTCGATCGTCAGGCCCGTACAATGTGAATGCCTTCGCTAGTCGGTTTGGTGGTGGGGGTCACGTAAACGCCGCCGGGGCGTTTCTACGAGAGCCGCTGGACACGGTCGTTGAGCGCGTGATTCCCGCCGTGAGGGACGAGTTCGATCCCACAGTAGGGGCCGCCGGACGCGCATGACGATTCGCAATCAGTTCCTGTCTGGGCCGCGGATCGCACCGCGTCCGATTGGCGTCGACGAGCGGACCGCGGACACAATCGACAATGCTTTCCTAGCCTACAACGCGGGTCGACTGCGCGACGCGTGCGAACTGTTCGACAAGCGGATGCTGCGTGACGACGTCACGATCGGGCTCGCACTAAGCGGGGCTTTGACACCGGCTGGTCTCGGGATGACGTGCATCGTGCCGTTGATCGAGGCCGGTTTTGTCGATTGGATCGTTTCAACCGGGGCGAATCTCTATCATGACACTCACTTTGGGATCGGCCTCGAGATGCGACGTGGTCACCCACAGATGGACGACACTGCGCTGTACGAGGCCGGCGTCGTGCGAATCTACGATGTCGTATTCGAGTATGACGTGCTACTCAAGACAGACGCTTTCTTTCGCCAACTCATGACCGCTGACGAATTCCAACACGAGATGGGAACCGCCGAGTTTCACTACCGCGCGGGCCGCTACGTTGATGAGCGCGAAAGAACTCTTGACCAATCTGGCAGTTCGGTGCTGGCTGCCGCGTACAGAAACGGCGTTCCGATTTACACTTCATCTCCGGGGGACTCGTCGATCGGCATGAACATCGCTGAGATGGAGCTCCGCGGATACAAGCTCAAGATCAACCCTTCGGTGGATGTGATCGAGACGACGGCGATAGTGTTCGATGCCAAGCAGAAGGATGGTCGGAGCGCGGTGATGATTATGGGCGGTGGTTCACCAAAAAACTTCGTTCTACAGACCGAACCACAGATCCAAGAAATCATGGGCCTAGGGGAAGCCGGTCACGATTACTACTTGCAGGTCACCGACGCTCGACCAGACACGGGCGGATTGTCTGGGGCAACACCGAGTGAAGCGGTTTCCTGGGGCAAGGTCGATCCCAACCGACTTCCGGACGCCGTGGTGTGTTACTGTGATACGACGATTGCGTTGCCGTTGTTGACCGCCTACGCGCTCGACCGGCATCCTCCGCGCCAGCCGCAACGCCTGTACGACCGTCGCGAAGAGTTATCGGATCAGTTGCGAATGGCGTACGAGTCGGCGGCCGGGGACCGCCAGCCAGGCGAGGTTATCGATAAACCACGGTGATCGTGAGATGATCCTCCCGCTCGATCCGCTCGCCCGGCCAGGCTCGGCACGCAGATTTCGCTGCACCGTGCACGGCGTTTGTTTCGAGAACCGGTACCAGCATCTCGACGAAGTGCATGCGGGGGACCGACTCATGTTGCGCCGCGAGTCCGACAACGAGATTGGCGCTGACGCGATTCAGGTCCTGACCTCGGAAACGCAACTCTTGGGCTATGTGCCGCGTTCGATCTCCCGTTGGCTGGCCCCGGCGATGGATGCCGGCTACAGACCGCACGCGTCGGTCGTCAAGATCCGTTCCGCCTGCCCGTACTACGAGCGACTCCTGATAGAAGTGCAGGTCGACGACTAAAAAAAGGGCTCCCGGCGGTTCGCCGGGAGCCCTCTTCGTTTGGGCCGCTCGTGCTCAGCCCTCGATCTTCTTGGCCGAGCTATCGCCCTCGATGGCTATCTCGCGCGGCTTGGCCTCCTCACGACGCGGAAGACGGATCGTGAGTACGCCGTTTTCGAGCTTGGCGCTGACGTCTTCGTGGTCAACGTGCCACGGGAGCGAGAACGACCGCTCGAACGCCCCGTAGGAGCGCTCGGCCCGGTAGACTGTCTCGTCCTCGGACTTTGTCTCGTGCCGTTTCTCGCCGCGGACGGTCAGGGTGTTGTTCTCGACCCCGATCTTGATGTTCTCGGCTGACATCCCCGGGACCTCGAGACGCAACGTCAGGTGGTCAGAAGTCTCCGACACGTCAGCGACCGGGAACCACTGGCGATCCGCCAACCGGAACCAATTCCGAGTGTTAAACGCGTCATCCATCCAGCGATCCATCTCGCGTGGAAACGAAAGGACGTCGCTCCAGGGGCGGTAGCGAGTTAGATAGGTCATCGTTGTTCCTCCTTGTGTACACATGGATTGCCCGCCGACTTGACAGCTGTCGGCGAACCTTTTCTTCTCGTAGAAACTCAATCGCAACGTGCGTACCAAACGCGATCTTCTGCCGTTTTTGTCGGTTTCTCTCGTAATCGGCTCTAGAAACGGCAGGGGCCTGTCACTCTGACGCGAGAGTGTCAGTCGAGCGGAAGCTCCAGGACCTCGGAATCAGCTCCGGGCTCTTTGGCGACCGACGAATCGGCAGGCGGTCGGTGGGTTAGCCACTTCGGCTCGGCGCCGGTGATGAGGAAAGCGAGGATCTGACCCGCCAACTTCGGGACGTCCGGCCGTTCGCCACCAAACGGGCGGGAAGCGTGGTGCTCGGCACGCCCTGCAAGCGCGGCGTGACCAAACACGAGGTGGACCAGCTCTTGGTCCTCGAGTGGAGGGATCCGAACCTCGCGCTCGGTGACGGGGAAGGCGATCCGCATTCCGGCTGGCCCGTGGGGCTCGTGCTCGACTTCGGGCACGGCTTCGAGCAACGCCTCCAAGCCGCGGATAAGGTGGTCGTACCGCAGTTTGAAGCTCGCGCCAGGCCCTGGTCCCTCGGGTGTCGATAGCTTCTCAGCATGGACCTCCACCCGGTCTCGAATCTCGCTCAGAAGCGCCCAGCGTTCATCACCGGACCCGGCATCAGGCGTGCCCGTCATGATGCGCAGTCTAGGAACGCCCCGAAGCGCCGTCAACGACGTTGCCCTTGAACTGTCCGCGCCGGTATGTTCGGCCAACCGGTGAAAGCGCAACTCGCTAAGTGGATTGCGGATGCGCCGGAAAGACTCCGTGGCGCTTTACAAAGAACCCAAGAACGCTGGCTTTGGAACCCCGCCTAAGAGCGATGCGTGAAGCGGCTGGGTTGGTGCAGATAGATCACGACGACATGCGAGCCGCGATTCAATGGCTTCGAAAGGGCGGCGTTTTGGGAATCATTATGGACCAGGAGCCGCGCCGATGGGGTGACGCGGCGATTGCCACAGGGTCCGCGGGGCATCGCGGTGATTTGCGACCTTTTCGGATGAGTTCGCTCGGTTATCCGGAGCAGGCGGTAGCGGAAGACGCAGCTGTGTTCAATGGACGCCTGGAGGTAGCGGTGCGCGCTCGGCCCGATCACTGGTTGTGGACGTATCGACGGTGTGGTCGCTTCGAGCGTCAGCGCGCGGTCTCAGAGGTGGGCTCGAGGGGGGTCGCGGGTGGATAACCGAGTGACGCGGCTCACGCGCGCGCGCATTTATCCCCGCGTCGTCTGGCTGCTTCGGAAACTACCCGAGAAGCTTCACGCGCCGAGTGCTTTCGCGCTCGGTAGTCTCCTCTTCGTGTTCTATCGCCATCGGGTCGTCCAGGCGAATCTCGCGTTTGCGTTTCCCGAGTGGTCCTCGACTCAGCGCCGTCGAACCGCCTGGGCCTATTACAAGCACCTGGCCCGAGTGATGGTTGAGTCTCTCCATACGACCGATTACACAGAAGCCGAGCTTCGGGATCGGGTGGTGCTGGAGC
>DAOWHI010000011.1 GCA_030641505.1 Gemmatimonadota bacterium
CCTCGTCTTGGTACAATGAATCGTTGGCACGGTTCCTGCATTGGATCGGTGCACCTTTCGTTTCGTGCGCCATCGATCGTTGACCTCTACCCCGTGGGTGTAGATGGCACTGAAACAACAGCTGGTGATGAGCCAGAAGCAAGAGATGAGAATGAATCCACGCCTGTATCAGGCGATGGATTTGCTGTATTTGCCCCTCCTTGAGCTCGAACAACACCTCAAACAAGAGTTGACCGCCAATCCATTCCTCGAGATGACCGAGCCCGAGGAAGAGTTCGCCGAACAAGAGGAGGAAGCCGAGGAGCAGGACGAAGAGGAAGATGAGATTGACTGGGAGGAGATCCTCCTCGACGGTTTTGACTCGGGCTATCGCAGCGGTTCAAATCACGAAGACATCGAGTCATATGAGCGTGTTCCGCACACCACGATCAATTTATGGAGCCATCTGCTTCAGCAGCTCCATCAGACCAACGGCTACGCCGATGGGGAGCTGCGGATCGCCGAAGAGATTATTGGCAACATCAACGAGGATGGATTCCTCACCTGCCCGCTCGAAGACATCGCGGAGGCGCTCTCCGTTTCGATAGATCAGGTGGATCGCGCGTTGACCAGAGTACAGAAGTTCGATCCGATCGGGGTGGCTGCCCGGGATCTCCGGGAGTGCTTGCTGTTGCAAATCGCGGATCACATGGGCGCTGATAGCTTGGCATACCGCATCGTGGACTTGTATTTCGACGAGCTGTCAACACACAAGTACCACGATATCGCGCGGGCGCTGGGCATCACGCCGGTTGAGGTACAGGACGCCGCGGATCAGATCGCGATGCTGGATCCAAAACCAGGTCGCAAATACCTGGACCTACCGCCGAACTACGTAACACCGGACATCGTGGTCGAGGAAGTAGAAGGCGAGTATGTAGTAACTCTGAATGACGGGAACCTTCCACGGCTGCGAATAAGCCACACTTACCAGCAGTTAGCTCGGAACGGTGAGTTCAAGGGGCGGGCGAAGGAATTCGCCCAGAACAAGCTAAACAGCGCCAACTGGATCATTCAAGCGATCGAGCAACGTCGCCAGACAATGCTCAAGGTGATGTACGTGATTCTCGATCGCCAGCGCGAGTTCTTTGAAGGTGGAATCCGCTTTCTGAGACCCTTGACCCTGAAAGAAGTTGCTGATGAGATCGGGATGCATGAGTCGACCGTAAGTCGGGTGACGAATGAGAAATATGTGCAGTCACCACGCGGCGTATTCCGGTTGAAGTTCTTCTTTTCGAGCGGGCTTTCGACGGAGGAGGGTGAGAGTGTCTCGGCGCGTGGCGTCAAAGCCCGAATCTCCGAGATGATCGAGGAGGAGGACCCCCGCAAGCCATTGACCGATCAGCAGATCGTGGAGCTACTCCATGGCGAAGGCGTCAACATCGCCCGACGTACCGTTCAGAAGTACCGCGACCAGCTCGGAATCCTTTCCTCGCGCTATCGCAAACGCGTATAATCGCTCAGACAACATTCTCGCCCACCGATCGCGCGATCTTTCCAACGGAAGGAGCGCCTGTAAATGAAGGTCACACTCAGCGTTCGTCATGGCGACGTACCCGATCCGCTTCGGACCCACGTTCAGGACGGTGTCGCCGGCCTATCGAAGTACTTTGACAGGTTGGTCGAGGCCGACATCGTTCTTGACCAGGAGAACCACCGACACATAGCCGAGGTTCGGATTCACACCTCGACCGATACCCATTTTGCCAGAACCGAGGCCGCCGATTGGCGAACGGCTATCGACGGAACAATCGGCAAGCTTCGCCGACAGCTCAAGCGACACAAATCGAAGCTCACACGGCGATCGCTTACCCGGGTCGAACGTGAGCAGCTTTTCCGCGATCGCATCGAGGGAGATGTTGCAGACGATCCGACCGTGCCACCTCGAGATTGGGACCGGATCTCAAGCCGCGAGGCGATCGCGCGACTCGAGACCTCAGGCGAGGAAGTACTGGTCTTTGTCGACGCCCAGGATGGAGCCGTGAAGATTGCGCGTCGCGATGGCGAGGGCTCTGTGAGCGTGGTCGAAGCCGAAGCGTTCGAGGTCGAGGAGCACTAGCCGCCATGCCTCGGCTGACGGTTGCGGAGTTGCTGGCCAAGAGGGCCGGACCGCTGGGTCTCACGCTCCTTACCGATCAAGCCACTACCAAAAGCGAAATCGGCTCAAGCGAGGTCGGCAGTCCGGGTCTCGTTCTCGCAGGATTCGACCAGCGCTTCGCGAACACCCGGCTGCAGATCCTGGGTGAGACGGAGATAGCCTATCTGGCGTCGCGGTCCGCGGACGAGCGAGAAGAAGCGATCCTTCGGCTGCTCGACTCCAATGTCCCAGTGATCATCTTGACCAAGGGTTTGGACCCGCCATCGGGGTTGATCGCGGCGGGAAATGAGCACGGCATCCCTGTCATCTCGAGTGCCCTCAAGACAGGCGAGTTCTACTCGACCATAAAGTCGTTCCTCGAAGCGCATTTTGCGCCTAGTACCTACATCCACGGTTCGTTAGCGGACGTCTACGGCGTAGGGTTGCTGTTCGTCGGCCGGAGTGGAATCGGCAAGTCTGAATGCGTGCTCGATTTGGTCGAACGGGGTCACCGGCTGGTAGCCGATGATCAGGTGCATGTCACTCGGCGATCGGGAGACATTCTCATCGGTAAGGGCAGCGAGGTGTTGGGATTCCACATGGAGATTCGAGGTATCGGGATCATCGACATCCAATCGTTGTTCGGCATCCGCGCCGTTCGTCTGCAGAAGCGGATCGAAGTCGTCGTTCAGCTCGAGGATTGGGATGAGACGACTAACGTGGAGCGCGTTGGTCTGGAGGAAGGGGGGACCGAGATCCTAGGTGCCGAGATCCCGCTCGTTCGCGTACCGTTGAACCCGGGCAAGAACATCACCGTCATCGCCGAAGTCGTGTCGATGAATCACCTCCAGAAGTTTGCTGGTCGTCACGCCGCCGAACACTTCAATCAGCGATTGATCGAGCACATGCGCACCAAAGCGCAGACAGAGACTTACTTGGAGGAGGATTACGAGTGACGGGTCGCTGCGGGGTGGTCGTGGCCCACGGTCGCCTCGGAGAGGGGTTGCTCTCGGCGCTGACTCGCGTAGCGGGGGCCCAGGACAACCTGTGGGCGGTATCGAACGACGATCTGGACACAGAATCCTTGATGGCTGAGATCGAGTCGTTGCTTGCTGAGCACGGCGCGGGTCGGGAAGGGATTCTGTTCAGTGATCTCGAGGGTGGTTCGTGTTGTCAGGCTTGTCGCCGGTTGTTGGGACGTGACTCTGTGCGGGCTGTGTTCTACGGGGTAAACCTGCCGCTATTGATCGAGTTCGTGTTCCTGCAGGGCCTTCCTTTCGATGAGTTCTCAGCAGCGCTGTTGACGAAGAGCAGCGGTGCCCTCGGGGTCCACTCGTGAGCGAGGTGCTGTTCCGGGTTGATGAGCGGTTGATTCACGGACAGGTGGTTGTCGGGTGGGGACGGCGACTCCACCCCGATCGAATCGTCGTCGTATCGGACGATCTCTCCCGCCAGCCGGTTGAGCAGGATATCTACCGTACCGGTCTGCCAGCCTCGATTGAAGCCGTGTTTTGGAACTTTCGTGAGGCCATCGAGGGACTGCCGGCGCTGCTCGACTCCGGCAAGAGCATCATCGTACTGACGGAAGACTTGGGCACGATGCTGCGGTTGGCGAGTGCCGCTGTTACGATCGAAGAGGTCAACGTCGGAGGTCTGTTCGCCGGCGAAGGACGGACTCGGTTGTTGCCGTACGTGTGGTTTGATGCCGAAGACGAGCAGCGAGTGCGAGACCTGGAGGCGTTGGGGATCCGCGTCGTCGCGCAGGACGTGCCGACCACGGCTCCGGTTCGGCTCCGAGAGCGCGTAGGGTGAGCATAGAGCAGGCGGCGCTGTTGACGGTCCTCGGTGCGGTCGTGTTTTTAGACCAATGGCCTGCCTTTCAGAGCATGCTATCGCGCCCCCTAGTGGTGGGAGCGGTGGTGGGCGTCGTGCTTGACAAGCCCGCCGATGGAGCGTTGTGGGGAGCGCTGTTCGAGGCGGTTTACCTGGGACTCTTGCCGATCGGGGCGGCGCGGTATCCGGACGCGGGCCTAGCCACGCTGGCCGGCAGCGCCGTCGCGCTTTCAGCCCCCGCGAGCGTTGCACCACCAGTCGGATGGGCGGTGGCGGTAGCACTTGCGACGGGCGCTCTCGGCGACCATGTGGGGGGATTTCTGCGGCGTTGGAACGGCCGCACCGCGGTCTACGTTCGGGAACAAGTCACCGCTGGGGATCTCTCAGCGCCCGGCCGCGCCATCGCCATTGGATTGCTACGCGGAGCTGCCCTCGGGGCTGGGGTCTCCGCAGTGGCGTTGACGGTCGGGCTGGGGGGCCTCGCCTTGGTGGTGTCGACTCCGTGGAGTGGACCGTTGCCGAGGAGTGTCATCGTGTTGGCCGCCGCCGCAGCGCTCACCGTCAACGGGACTCGACTCTTTGTCGATGGCCGGTCGCGGTTAAGCGCCTGGGGAGTTGGGTTGGTTCTGGTCGTGGCCGCTTTCGGTCTGATGGGTTGAAGGCGTGAGTTCCCCCCGTCGCCCGTTGGCCGCTGAGCGGCGACGGATCGCTCGTCGCGCGACGTGTCTACAAGCGGTTTGGAACCACGAGACGATGCAAGGGGTGGGGTTCGCTTGGGCGATCGCGCCAGGGCTCGACCGGCTCTACCCGGATCCGCGCGCCCGTGGTGAGCGGCTCCTGGCACACCTCGAACCGTTCAATAGCAACCCGTACCTGGCGACGATCGGGATCGGGTTCGCGCTTCGGCTGGAGCAGGAGGTCGCGCGCGGATCGGCGGGTGCTGACTACCGGTTGTCGAGGCTCATCAAAGCGCTCCGTAGCAGTTTGGGTGCGCTTGGAGACGACCTGTTCTGGGTCGCATGGCGACCGACGCTCGGTGTGATCGGCGCGGCCGTGGCGCTTGCGACGGGCTCGCCTATCGCGGCACTGATGTACTGGATCGCCTACAACGCGTTGGCACAATCGGTTCGCTGGCGTGGCGTACGAGCCGGCTTCGCGAGTGGCGCGGGTATCGCTCGGGTGCTTCAAGACCCATTCTGGAGCCGCGCCAGTGGGATCACGAAGACAGCCGGTGCGGCGGCCTCTGGAGCGGTTCTCGGTGGGGCGTTGTGGGCCGCGTCCAGTGGCGGCCTAGGGGGTATCTCAGTATTTTTCTTTATTACAGCTTTCCTGTGGCTTGCGGGCTTGCGGCGTGGTAGCAGGGGCCGCTGGCTGTCGCCTTCGGTGGCCTTTCTGGTCGTCGTGATCCTGCTCAGCGTAGTGGTCCGGGTTTCCGCGGGGGGTCTACCGTGACGAGCGAAGTACACGAAGCAGAGGTCGAGATCCAAAACAATCTCGGGTTGCACGCCCGCCCGGCGGCCCAGCTCGTTCGCCTCTCGAACCGTTTCGGATCTGAAATCTTTGTCAGCAAAAACGGTGTTGAGGTAAACGGAAAGAGCATCATGGGAGTCATGATGCTTGCCGCCGAACGCGGTGCTCGAGTCCAGATCCGAGCCGTCGGCACCGATGCCCGCGAGGCGATCCGGGACTTGGTGGCGCTCATCGAGCGACGGTTCGACGAGGATGACGAGGGTCATCCGGTGGATGTCGGCCCGTCGTCCGGCACCTGAGTTCGCCGGTGGCTGTCGAGAGGATCCACAGCGGGGTGCCGGTTTCTGTCGGGGTGGCATTTGGTCCGGCCTACCTGATCACGCCTGACGCGCTGCGCGTTCCGCGCTACCCGATCGATGCACCGAGTGTGACTCGCGAGGTCGAGCGTTTGGAAGCTGCCCTTGCGAAGACCAGGGTGGACATAGAACGGGTACAGCAGGCGCTTGTGTCAGCTGGAAAAAAAGACGAAGCGACGATCTTTGACTCACATTTGCTTGTCCTCGAGGACACCGAGTTTCTGGATCAGGTTCGAGCGCAAATTCGTGTCGCAGGCGACAACGTGGAGTATGCGTTTCACTGTCAGATTCTCG
>DAOWHI010000061.1 GCA_030641505.1 Gemmatimonadota bacterium
AGAGAATCTCGCCGATTGGTGCTCGAAAAAATCAGCGAGTTTCTTGAGTTGGGCGGGCAACGAATCAACGACTTGGAGTCTCAACTCGAGCAGCGACGAGCTGAGTACGGCCCGGCAGAAGAACCCGACATCGAACCGGAAACAGAGCCATTGGTCGACGAAAAGCCGGCGTGAGCCGCCCGATGTTGCCGCTCGTGGTTCGCTTTGGCGAGCGTGCAGTTTGTGATGTTGTTGATCACGACTCGACAGCTGGTGTCGTGGCTGAGCGAGTAGCCTTCTACCTGGCGCACGATCTGCCTGGGTCCGCCACGATCAGTCTCGAGACGGGCGCCGATCGCCGTGCGCTCGACCCAACACAGTCAATCGGCGGTCAGGTCCAGGCTCACGCCGAGTTGCGACTCGGGGTGAACTGAGCAACACTGTTCCGACACCTTACCGCGTCGCGGTGTACGGTGCAGCGACGGAGTACGCTGAGCTGGTACCCCGCACGCCGAATCTTCAATGCGTGTTCCATAAGGCGGGTGGCAGCAGTTCGCTCCCTCCCGAGGTGGACCTGGTAGTGCTGGATCTCGACTTCGTCGGTGAGCACTCCGGCGAGATGCTCGCTGATATCGTTGACAAGACACCCCGGCCATCTGTCCTCGCGGTTACTCGGCAACCCACTGCTGACTCGGCGGTGCAAGCGCTTACCGGCGGGGCCAGCGACTATTTTGTGCTGCCGCAGGATCGTGGTCGTCTAACCGGTGCGATCGAGGATCTGCATGCCCAGCGGTCCGAGGCCGTGAGATCCGTCAGCGTGGCCGACAGCTTCACCGTCATCGTCCCATCGGGTGGCCTTCGATTCGATGAGTACGAGAAGCGCATTGTCGCTTTCGCGCTCGAGAGAAACGATTGGAATCGTACCGCCGCGGCGCGTGAGCTCGGTATCAGTCGGCCGCGTCTCAAACGGAAAATCGAGAAGTACGATCTCAATCGTCCCTGAGATTTGGCACGATAATCACCCCGACACGTTTCGTTCCGGCACAATCCGGCACAGCCCCAACGCTCACGTATCAATCGATACTTGACCGGACCCCCCTATCCATCAGGTAGTTAAGGTCTTAGCGGTTACCAGGGCCAGGGTGGCATGAGGGTTGCCTCGCTTCTTGAGCACCCCCCTTACGAGGACCTCCCCCGATCAACGGACGAAGGCGTCATATGGTTGCGACACAAGAGGCAGCCACTCAAGCGATGCAAAGGGCGCGCGCCGCGATCACTCACCGGCGGTTGGATGAGGCGTTGACAGAGTTCATTGTCGCCGCCGAAATCGCGGCCAAGGCACCGCGGTGCGAGGAAACCTGCTCCGATGCGTGGCGTGAGGCGGCTGAGATCCGCATGCGGCTGGGTCAGTGGGATCGAGCCGTCGAGGACGTGGTCGAAAGCCGTGACGTGGCGGCCGATGTGGGCGATGAGCGACGGTTAGCAGAAGCCGAGAATCTGCTCGGAGTGATTGAATACGAGCGCGGCAACTGGCACGAAGCCAGCCGCCGGTACGGTGTCGCCAGAGAGCACGCGGGAACGATCGGTGACGAGCGTCTCTTGGTTGAGATTGAAACGAACGAGGGTCTCCTATGGACGGCGCTTGGAGATCGTCAGCGGGCAACGGAATCCCTCGATTGGGCGCTGTCGCGATTCGAGGAGCTGGATTGCGAAGGTTGCGGACCTCGGTTGCTCAGCAACATGGGGACCGTGTTGGTAGGCCATGGACGGACCGAAGAAGCGGACGCGCTCTTCGACCGTGCGCTGGACGAGTGTAAACGGCGCCTCGATCTCTACCTGGGGGCCAAAGTCATGATGAATCGCGCCCGATTGGCAGTGGGCCAAGGGGATCTGATTCGCGCCCATACACTGGCTACTACGGTGCAATCATTCTGCGAGTGGTTCACCAACAGTTCGCTCGAGGCTGAGGCGATGTTCCTGCTAGGCTCGATAGCTGGTCGAATGGAGCACTGGGTGGAAGCAGAGAACAGCTTGAAAACGGCGCTGGAAATGTGTGCCGATGGTCGAGCGCCAAACTGCGAAGCCGAGGCATGGGCGGAGCTGGGAGAAGTCCTAATTGGCCAGGATCGAAATCAAGAAGCGCTCGAGGCATGGCGCGAAGCTCGGCGTTGCTATCGGTCGTTGGGTGCCAACCTCGAATCCCTACGCATGAGTGATCGCGAGCATTTTCACGGCAATGGTGAGAATCCACCGACCTTCTAGCGCTAGACCACCATAGCCCGCGGTTGCTACCCAGATTCCCCGCCCCTAACATGCCAGCGTGACACCCGGCAAGTTCGTTGAGATCGACCACACTGCTGACGTCGGGCTCGACTTGGAGGGGGCGTCCCCGGCCGAGGTGCTGGAGGCCGCCCAACGCGGTTTGACCTGCCTGCTGATGGCCGATACATCAGACCTCCTATCCGACGCTGAACGCACGGTCGCGGTCACCGGTGATGACTACCCGGAGTTGCTCAAAGCGTGGTGTGAGGAACTCTATCGCTTGCTCGAGGAAGAGGGCTTCGTGGCGTTGGAGTCGCAAGTCTCTTCGGTCAGCTCCGAGGGATGCGTTGGGTTGGTGAAGGGGGTTTCCCCGCCAGCTCAGCGGTTGGCGGAAGCGAGCGAGCTCAAGGCGGTGACGTACCATCAACTCGCCTTTGGCCGCGACGAGGTTGCCGGGGGCGAGGTCTGGAGGGCGCGGGTCATTTTCGACGTCTAGCGCCAAGTTCTAGCCTGATGAGCGAGATCGAAGTCCGAAAGATCGAGTCGTATCTCTGGGAGATCCCGAAGACCGGTGAGATGCGTGTGCCAGGGCGGATCTTTGCATCCGAGGAGCTCATGTCGTCGATCCGGTCCGATCAGAGCCTCGAGCAGGTCCGCAACGTGGCCTGTTTGCCTGGCGTGGTTGGATGGTCGCTGGCGATGCCTGACATCCATTGGGGCTACGGGTTTCCGATCGGTGGTGTCGCGGCCACTAATGTTGACGGTGGCGCGATTTCGCCGGGCGGTGTGGGGTACGACATCAACTGTGGGGTGCGATTGGCGCGCAGTGATCTGGTGCTGGCCGATCTCGAAGACCCGGTGCGTCGATCGCTTATCGATCGGTTGTACCAAGCTGTGCCGAGTGGCGTGGGTGCGTCGGGCGCGATCCCCAAGCTCTCACGATCGGACCTCGAACGAGTGCTGGTACTCGGCGCTCGCTGGGCGATCGAGCAGGGTTACGGGGACGTGCAGGATCTCGAGCACACCGAGGCCGGTGGTCGCCTCGGCGGCGCGGACCCCAACTGCGTCTCTGACCGAGCCAAGCAACGTGGGCTCGGTCAAGTCGGAACGTTGGGATCGGGTAACCACTTTCTCGAGGTGCAGCGAGTTTCGCGGTTGTTTGATACGACTATGGCCGACGCCTTTGGGCTGTTTCCCGATCAGATTGTCGTCATGATCCACTCCGGCTCCCGAGGGTTGGGCTACCAGATCTGCGACGACGCGCTGAAGAGAATTCGGCCCCGGCTGGCTGACTTCGGTTATCGGCTACCAGATGTTCAGTTGGCCGCCGCACCGCTTGACTCGCCTGACGGTCAGGCTTACCTGGCCGCCATGCGGTGTGCTGCCAACTACGCCTGGTGCAACCGACAAGTCATGTTGCACAAGGTGCGCGAGGCCTTCCAGCACGTTCTGGGCATCGGGGCCGCCAAGCTCAGTATGCGACTCGTCTACGATGTTTGTCACAACATCGCCAAAATCGAGGAACACGAGCTGAATGGACAGAGAATGTCGCTGTGCGTTCATCGGAAGGGGGCGACGCGCGCGTTTCCGGCAGGGCATCCGGAGGTGCCACCAGCGTATCGCGAGGTTGGGCAGCCGGTTATCGTACCGGGCAGCATGGGCAGCTACTCTTACGTTTGCGCGGGCGCTGCCGGTGCAATGGAGAAAACGTTTGGTTCGACGTGTCATGGCGCCGGCCGCAAGATGAGCCGGACCCAGTCCAAAAAGCTCTCTCGCGGACGCGATCTGATCGGTGAAATGGAAGAGAGGGGGGTCGTCGTCAGGGCGACTGGGATGCGAACGGTGGCCGAGGAGATGCCGCACGCGTACAAGGATGTAGCTGATGTCGTCGAGGTAATGGAAGCGGCTGGCGTCAGCCATCGCGTGGCCGAGCTCAAGCCGATTGGGGTGGTAAAGGGATAGTGGTGAATCCAGCCGAACTCTTGGAACAGACGAGAGCCGAGATCGTTGAGGTTGGGCGCCGGCTCTATGCTCGTGGGCTAGTCGGCGGCGCGGAGGGAAACATATCGGCAAGGCTTGACCAGATGAGAGTCTTGGCCACCCCGTCCGGCGTCAGCAAAGGATTTCTCGCGCCTGAATCGCTGGTTATTACGGATATAGCCGGCCACCGGTTGGCGGGAACGGGTAGACCGTCGAGCGAATTGAAGATGCACCTGAGGATTTACGAGTTGCGGAGCGATGTCGCCGCGATCGTCCACGCCCATCCACCGGTTGCGACCGGGTTCGCCATCGCCGGTCGCTCGCTCAACGAGTGTGTCGTTCCGGAGGTGATCGCTACGCTCGGTTGGGTGCCGATCGTCCCGTATGGGACGCCGTCCACCGATGAGCTCGCCGAGCAACTGACACCGTACGTGAGAGCCCACGACGCACTCTTACTCGCTAACCACGGGGCGGTTGCCTACGGGAGTTCATTGGCTGTGTCGATCAACGTGATGGAGTCGCTCGAACAAGCCGCAAGGTCGCTGCTGGTCGCGCATCTCTTGGGGAACGTCAATCGATTGTCACGCGAAGAGGTCGACCGATTGATGTCGCTGGATGCGTACGGTTCCGGGGTTCGGAATCCGGGTTGC
>DAOWHI010000210.1 GCA_030641505.1 Gemmatimonadota bacterium
CAACCGGTGAGCATGGCGAACATCCGAGCCGTGAGTGAGCTCTGCCGCAAGCACGACATCCCGCTGTTCCTCGATGCCTGCCGCTTTGCCGAGAACAGTTGGTTTATCAAGACGCGTGAAGATGGCTATGCGGCAAAGACCCCACTCGAGATTGCGAAGGAAATGTTCTCGTACGCCGATGGGTGCACGATGAGCGCCAAGAAGGACGGTCTGACGAACATCGGCGGTTTTCTTGCGCTCAACGACGATGAGCTCGCCCACCAGTGTCGTGACCAGTTGATCCTGACTGAAGGATTCCCGACCTACGGCGGGCTCGCCGGGCACGATCTGGAGGCGGTGGCGATCGGTCTGTTCGAAGCGCTAGACGAGGAGTACCTCCGATACAGGGTCCGCTCGGTCGCGTACTTCGGTGAAAAGTTGATGGCGGCTGGGATTCCGATCGTGCGGCCACCCGGGGGACACGCCATTTACATCGACGCCAAGGCGATGCTTCCACATATCCCGCCGCTCGAGTTTCCGGCATGGGCGCTGTCGGTCGTCTTGTACGCCGAGGGTGGCGTCCGTTCGGTCGAGATCGGTTCGGTGATGTTCGGGCATCAACCCGACGGATCCGAGAAGCCCGCGCCGATGGAGCTCGTGCGTCTCGCGTTCCCGCGCCGCGTGTACACACAGAGTCACGTGGATTATCTGGTCGAAGTTCTGGTGCATGTCAACGAGCTGCGGACCCGGATACGCGGGCTGAAGATCGTCGAGGCACCACCAACGTTGAGGCACTTTACCGCCAAGCTGGAGCCGATAGAGGGAGGACTTCTTGTTAGCTAACGCTGACGTAACCAAGTGGATGTCTGGATTATTGGTGGTCGCCCTTGTCGTGTTGGCGTGCGAAAGCAGCGCGTCAAGACCGTCGCCGGCGCTGGCGGATCAAAGCGCGGAATCACTACCGCCTATCGAGATGGTGGCTGTCACCGATGCGGATACGGTGGCGATCGAGGAGTGGCCGGTGCCGTGGGAGAGCACGCGGCCAAGGGACCCGTTCGTCGGCCCGGACGGACGGGTTTGGTTCGTCGGCCAGACCGGTGACTACGTGGCCGCGTTAGAGCCGTCGTTTGGGGTGTTTCAGCGATTTCCCTTGGATGACGGTGCCGGTCCGCACAACGTCATCGTGGCCGCGGATGGGACGATATGGTACGCCGGCAACAAAGCCGGCCATATCGGCCGCCTCGATCCATCGACCGGTGAGATCGTGAAGATCGCGATGCCCGACGAGGCCGGTGACCCCCACACTCTGATGTTCGATCCGGTGGGGGACATCTGGTTCACCGTGCAACACGACAACGCCATCGGCCGGTTGGCGATAGGCACCGGTGACGTCGACATCGTGTCCGTACCGACGCCGGGAGCGAGACCGTACGGCATTGTCGTCGGTCCCGATGGGCGACCATGGGTTGCCGAGTTTGGGAGCAACAAGCTGGCGACCGTCGACCCGTCAGGCTTTACGCTGCGCGAGTTCGAGTTGCCACGCTCGGGCGCGCGCCCCCGAAGGCTGGCGCTTACCTCCGACGGGGCAGTGTGGTACGTGGATTACGCCGAGGGGTTTTTGGGACGCTTCGAGCCTGCCACCAAGTTGTTTCGCGAGTGGCCCATTCCCGGCGGCCGAAGCGCGCGGCCGTACGCGATGGCCTCTGACGATCGCGATCGGTTGTGGTTCGTGGAGACCGGTGCCATCCCAAACCGTTTGATCGGGTTCGATCCCGAGAGCGAGCATTTCATTGCCGTCACCGAGATCCCCAGCGGAGGGCATGTCGTGCGCCACATGGTGTTCCACGCGGCTACGCGCGCGCTGTGGTTCGGGACCGATACCAATACCGTCGCACGGGCGATCGTTCCGTAGCGATCGCCCTGCAGCCAGTTGAAGCCTAGGCCGCCTGTTCGTGCAGGAACTGTTCGGCGAACGCTGTGGACCCGACCGCCTCGCCGGTAGCGGCTCGGGCCAGTTCGTCGAAGTGGACACGGGCGCCGGGCTGAAAGATGTGCTCGGTGAGCCACGCGCCGATGTCCTTGTTGCCGACGTATGTCGGTTGTCCTTTTAGAACTTCCGCGTGCAGCCGGGCGTCGATCTGAGACGCGAAGCACTCCCCGTACAGGTAATTGTGGTAGTAGACCGGAGCCGCGACGACGTGGATCTTGGCGGCGTAATCTGCGGCACCCGTTGGTCTCGGCGGCGGCGTGAGCCCCTGGAATCGCTCGATCAGGCGCCACCAAAGTGCGTTCAGATCTTGGCTCGGATCACCGTACAGACCGCGCTCGAAGTGAGCCATAACTTGGATCCATCGGGCGGAGAGAAGCATCGCGCTGCGGAGCTCTTCCTCGACCGGTCCAGCCAATCGAGCGGCCATGGCTTGATCGATCAAACCCATGTCCCGCATCCAGTGCGTCCTGCGCGACAGACGACCGAACAGCATGGCGATCGCCTCGGTCGTGAGTGTGTGTGCCGGGTGGCGCAACTCCCACGGCAACTTGCGTGCAATGCCTTCGTCGTACACGGCGTGCCCCAGCTCGTGGAGCGTGGTTCCCATCCAGCGCTCGTTGGGACGCAGGTTCAAGAGAATCCGGACGTCACCCTCGCGGTCGATGTCGGTG
>DAOWHI010000057.1 GCA_030641505.1 Gemmatimonadota bacterium
ATGATGTGGGATCGGACTAGGGCTCGCTCGAACTCGGGAACGGTCCGAAAGAATTCCTGGTACTCTTCGTCTGTGCAAAACCCCATGACATGTTCCACGCCGGAGCGGTTGTACCAGCTGCGATCGAACAAGACTATCTCGCCAGCGGCTGGGAGTTCCTTGACGTAGCGCTGAAAGTACCACTGCGTTTTCTCGCGTTCGGTCGGAGTGCCGAGCGCCACGACGCGACAGACACGCGGGTTCAAACGTTGAGTAATGCGTTTGATCACACCGCCTTTACCCGCGGCATCGCGGCCCTCGAAAATGACGACCACCTTGAGGCCAGCGTGCTTGACCCACCCCTGGAGCTTGACGAGCTCGATTTGTAGCCGCGCGAGTTCGTGATTGTAGGTCTTCTTGTCGAGGGTTCGCTTCTTGTCGCTCACGGTGGCGGTCTCACTTTGGAGTCAGACCCTTGGCGGCCAGCTCTTCTAGAGCGGACGCGGACTTCTTCAGATGTTGCAAGCCCATCCCCTTCAGTACGGGTTCGGTTTTCGTGAACTGGATCTCAGTGTAGTCGACGATCTGAATGTGGTTGCCCCACGGGTCAAGGAAGTCGTGGCCCGAGGCCGATAAGATCTCGGCACCTGCGTCTCGGGCCGCCCGCACGACTCTCTTGATATCGTCCACGACCAGACCGAAGTGCCGGTGGGTGTCGGGGGCCTGGGATCGGCCCTCGCTCAAGGCTATGAATTGATCACCCAGGTCGATGAACGCCATGTTTTTACCGCGACTGCGGAGGCACAATTCGAACAACCGGCCGTAGAACTCCAGCGCTGCGTCGATGTCCCCGACTTCCAGGGCCACGTGATTCACGCCAACGGCACGGGCCGGGTTGTCGGTGGGATCGGACGAATTGGGCATTGACGCATACGATAGCAGGCGGTTGGATAGAGCACCACGGAGCCAAAACACAAACCGGCGCGCTCCGCTCGATGTTTACGCTAGGGAACGAGGGACCGTTATGAAAGCTTGCCAACGCCAGCGACGCTACACACTGATCGGGCTCCTGTTTGGAGTCGCCGCGGTCGTGTATCCAGCCAGCCTGGCTTCCCAAATCCTCGCCCGCACCGATGTCGTGCCCACTGCGATTCCGTTGTTGGGGGTGGATTCACCGCCTGCTGCGTCCGCGGAACTCGATAGCTTGCTTCAAATCCTGGAGCGGTTCGACTCAGATCGCGTCGACGAGCTGGCGGCGCGTTACGATCAACGCGGCAACGCCGAGAAGCGACGCCTCGAAAAGCGCTTTGGCGTGATCGAGCACCGGTTCCGGGTTAACGCCGACCCACGAGGGATCTTCCAATGTTGGGTAGCCGCGGGTCATGGGGAGGCCGTTCTCGTTGACGCGCTCAAAGAGATCACGCAGGGCCGATACGCCGCCTACTACTTCTTCGATGGCGTCATTCGTCCCAACGTGTTCGCGTCTGATCGTTACCTGGCGCGTCAGGAGAGCGCGATCCATGAAAAGGTCCACCTCATCCAGCCCGCGGTTTATCGGCAGCTAGGGCTTCGGTGCCGGTGGACGAACCCGCTCGACCCTTGTGTCCGGAGCCTCGAACCGGTGGCCGTCTACCTGAGCGAATACGCGGCGTTGAATCGACGCTCGCCGCACCTGTCCGACGGAAGCATCAACCGCGCGATTGAGAACTACCTGGTGTTGGAGGCCGAGCGCTGTCGGCATGCCGGCGGTACGCCACGTTTCCCCGCGCCGCATCGAGGTCACGAGTACATCGAATTGCCGCTCGAGGGCGCCCGTCTGGTGGAGCGACACGGGTTGGAGGGTGGCATCGCGAGGTTCGTGGACCACCTGTAAGACCTAATCCGTTACGCGGCCTGCCACTCGTCCAAAACGCTTCTGAGGTCGATGTTGGGGGCGATCAGGCAGATGTGGCCGTGGCCGGGGAGTACCCGAGAAGTCGCACGCGGTAACCGTTCTGCCATATACTGAGCTTGTTCGACTGACGGGACGAGGTGGTCCTCCTCTGCCGCGAGCAAAAGGGTCGGCGCGGTGATCTTGTGCAGCCGGTCGCGTACATCGAAGCGCTTCAAGATTCGAAGCCGGTTCAGGTATCCCCGTCGGGTGGTTTCGGCGGTGAGTTTCAGGAAGCGCCGAATCTCGTGACGGTGAGTGTATCGAGAGTGGAGGCGCGTGGCCGTGAATTGCCGCACCAATGTCATCGCCTTCCACGGAAAGACTCGCAGGGTGGGAATCACTACTCCTAGACGTGCCTGCGGCAAGAAGTGTGGGAATGAATTGATGATTACAAGCGCCCGCACCAGCTCCGGTTGTTCCAGCGCAAAGCTGAGCGCGAGTGTGCCACCGAACGATTCCCCTAGGATGATGGCTGGCTCGTTCGTGGGCGAAATCGATCGGATCACACTGGCGAGATCGTCGATCAACGTCTTCATTTCGGAGGCACTATCCCGCAATGCGTACGTGGCGACCCGATAGTCTCGTGCCAGTAGCGGCGTTTGCCGATAAAAGAGCTTGCCCGTTCCGTCCATGCCGGGGACGCAAACCAGCGGCGGGCCGGCCCCCTCAACCGATATGCCCGGATCGTATGTGTCGCAGACAGACATTAAGGCCTAAATGATGAACGATAGGGAAAGCCCTGTCGACCGTGGAAGCCGATTCGACCGCTACGGGAGGGTCGCATGGGCATTCGTGACGCTGTTCGTTGTGGAGAGCGCCGTATTTGGGCTGTCGGTCCTGCCCGCGGCGCTGTTCTGGGAATGGCATTTCAGCTGGACGTTGTCACCCCAGTGGTTGCGCGTAGTGGTGCTCGCGGCGTCGTTTGTCCCGGCCTATATGCTCTTCGCGATATCACTCATGGTCCTCTCTGGCTGGGCGACCCGGATTACGGGATGGCGCACCCCACCCAACATCGAGCTGTCGGTGTCGAGGCTCGATTGGGCGCTCCTCAATTGGGCCCGATACATGGTGTCGACGCATATGGTGCGGATCTTCGCAGGCGTACTGTTCCGATCGACTCCGCTGTGGACGATGTATCATCGGTTGAACGGCGCGCGCATCGGTCACGGCGTCTACATCAACAGCATCTCGCTCACCGACCACAACCTGCTCGACTTCGGAGACCGCGTCGTGATCGGCTCGGATGTTCATCTCTCGGGTCATACGGTCGAGGCGGGCGTTCTCAAGACCGCGCCGGTAAAGCTCGGCCCCAACGTGACGCTCGGCATCGGGAGCGTCATCGGCATCGGGGTCGAGGTCGGAGCCGATGCGCAGGTTGGCGCCCTCAGCGTGGTACCCAAATTCCGGAAGCTGGAACCCGGCTCCGTCTACGGCGGTGTCTCGATCAAACGTCTAGACGGGTCGGGCGGGTCCTCGGAACCGTCCGGATAGACCGTCAGTACCGCAGGGAGCCGCTGAGCTTGCCGATCGCCCACCTCGGATTCGTGATGTTCACTTGGACCTTGGTGAGCAGTTGCAGCCAACGTTTACGCACTTTGCTCATCGGCGGCTGGGCCGCTATCGTCCGCGCCTCTGCTTCGATCGCCTGATGGTCCTTGCTTAAGTTGGATTCGTGAAGGCGAAAGTGCGACAGCGGTCGGGATATGTACAAAGGCCGCTCTGCGACTAGCGCTCTCACGGCGAAATCGTAATCCGCAGCAAGCCGGTACGTGGCGTCGTATCCGCCGAGTTCACGGGCAAACTCGGTGCGGTAGAACGTCGATGGCTGGGGAAAACAGTTCCAACCGAGTGCCCTGAATCGGGTCGGAGAGAGCCAACGCGGCGGTCTCAACACCGCCAGTTTCTTTCCGCTTGCATCCATCAGGATCACTGCGCCGACTACCCAGCGATGATCACTGTCCTTCCCGAGAGCCGACCTGACTTCGGCGAGCGCAGTCGAGGTTAGTTGATCGTCGGAGTTGACGTAACCAAAGACCTCGCCCGTTGCTGCCTCGAGTCCCTTGTTGATAGCCTCGTACATGCCGCCATCCCGGCCCACAATGATATTCATCGGGCACCGGGAAGCAATCTCCAAGGGGCCATCAGTCGACGCGCCAGCGACGACGATGTGTTCCAGTGTTTCGCCGGGTATCGCGTCGTCGGTCCAGATCGACCGCAGCGTTTCCTCTATGTACCGCTCCGAGTTGAGGCTCGGCGTAACGATCGTGACAAGCATTGGCTAACGCGCCTGGTTCTCCCACCAGTTGATCGTCTGACGGAGGCCCTCCTCGAGCGGCATCTTGGCCTCGAAATCGAACAGCTCGCTGGCCCGACTTGTATCGAGAGAGCGTCGCGGCTGGCCGTCAGGCTTTGACGAATCCCAGTGAACGTCACCCTTGAAGTCAGTCAGGTTCGCGATGAGAGCGACCAGATCGCGAATGGTGATCTCCTGGCCGGTACCCACATTGATTGGATCGGGGCCGTCGTAATGCTTGGTAGCCATGATGATCGCCCGGGCCGCGTCTTCAACGTA
>DAOWHI010000167.1 GCA_030641505.1 Gemmatimonadota bacterium
AGCGGAATTGATCCACGCCAACGACATCGCGGTTTTCTGGTCGCACCGCATGGCGCATGGCGACGAGTGGATGGAAACAGCGATCACGACGCTGAGCGACAACGTGTATCTGACGTTCGACGTGGATTTCTTCGATCCGGCGATCATGCCGTCCACCGGAACGCCTGAGCCCGGGGGCGGGAACTGGCACGACGCGATGCGGTTCCTGGCCAAGGTGTTCGCCAGCCGTCGAGTCGTCGGCATGGACGTCGTCGAGCTGGCGCCGATCGACGGGCTCCACGCCCCGGATTTCGTCGCCGCACGGCTGGTCTATCGGGCGATCGGATACCGGTTCCACGACTGGGGCGGGTGAGGTGGAATAGTCACCCCGGGTCCTACGTACTTATCTTCTAGGATTAATCATGTATAGACAGACGACGATACGCGTGGTCCTGACCCCGCTCCTCATGGCGGCGACCGTGGCCGCCTGGGGCTGCCGGGCCGAGTCGGCGGCCAAGAGCGAGGCCGGAACACCCCTGCTCGCGCCGATCCGCGCGGCCGCCCCGTTCGCGCTCCAGACGCTCGACGGCGATTCGCTCCTGTCGAGCGTCATCACCTGGAACGCGATGCGGGTCAACTTCTGGGCGTCGTGGTGCGCGCCGTGTCGCGCCGAGGTGCCGGAGCTGATCGAGGTTTGGGACGAGTACCACGATCGTGGCTTGGCGCTGCTGGGCGTGACCGTCAACGACCTGCCACGCGACTCGCGCGAGTTCGCCGCCGAGATGGAGATGCCCTACCCCTTGGCGATCGGAACGCCCAAGATGCTCGAGGATTTTGGGTTGTCACCGTGGTTGCCGACGACGCTGCTGATCGTCGACGGCCAGATCGTGGAGGAGTGGGTCGGGCCCAAGTTCAGGTCCGACTTGGAGTACCCGATCCGAGTCGCGCTCGGGCTCGCCCCGCCGATCGCCGAAGTCCTCCACCACGTCTCTGATACCGAAAAACCCTAGCCATGAACACTGAGCTTTCGATCGCGGTGGCGTTCGCCGGGGGCGTCGCCTCGTTCCTGAGCCCGTGTGTGCTACCGCTGTTCCCGTCGTACCTGTCGTTCGTGACCGGCCTCACCTTCGACGAGCTCTCCGATCCGGGGCCGGAGGCACGGGCTAGAGTGCGGCGGTTGGCGATGGTCCACTCGCTCCTGTTCATCCTCGGGTTCACGCTGGTGTTCATCGCGCTTGGCGCATCGGCCACCGCCCTCGGTCAGTTCATGCGCTACAACCAGGTGTGGATTCGGCGCGTCGCGGGGGCGTTGATCGTCGTCTTCGGGCTCCACATCTCGGGTCTTCTCAACATCCCGTTCCTGCAGCGCGAGCGTCGGGTGCACCTGAACCAACGACCGGCCGGTTTTCTGGGCTCGGTGCTGGTCGGCTTTGCGTTCGGCGCCGGCTGGACGCCGTGCATCGGGCCGGTGCTGGGTACGATCCTGACGATGGCCGGCACCACCGGCGACGTGGGCCAGGGCGTGACCCTGCTGTTCGCGTACAGCGCAGGGTTGGGGCTGCCGTTTTTCGCCGCCTCGGTGGGGTTCAGCTCGTTTCTCTCGGCCTTCAAGTGGATCCGCCGGTGGTTGCGACCGATCGAGATCGTCAGCGGGCTGGTGCTGGTCGCTGTCGGCATCCTGATCTTTACGAACTACTTCGCCATCCTCGCGGCGTGGCTGAATCGAATCGTGCCGCTGTTCTCGTTTATCGAGAACCGCATCTGATCGTGCTGGCCCGGCTCTAGGGCGCTCCATACATTGCGACTGGGTTCACCAGCCATCGTACCAAACATGGGGAGGCGTACGATCCCGGAGTTCTTCGCTCGCAATCTCGGCTACAAGCTGATCGCGTTGCTGCTCGCGCTGTTGCTGTGGTTCGATGTCCGCACCGAGAAGGTCAGCGTCATCGACTACCCGGTGCCGGTGACGCTGTCGATCGTGGGCGACGAGATGACGATCACCAACGATCCGCCGACCGAGGTCGAGGTCAGCTTCTCGGGCACCGGCCGCGACCTGCTGGGGCTCAAAAAGGAGTCGCTGAGCATCGTCAAGGAGGTACAGGGTGGCGAGAACGACACCCTGAGCATCAGTCTGGATCTACAAGACGTGCAGCGGCCGGCTGATCTCCTCGTTACGCCGGTCGGGATCACGCCCGGTAGCATCGAGGTCGTCACCGATCGGTACGTCGAGAAGACGGTACCGCTCCAGACCGAAGGGCTGCCGCTCGCCGAC
>DAOWHI010000230.1 GCA_030641505.1 Gemmatimonadota bacterium
CAGTAGCCGTTGCGCTCGCGGCGTCGGTCTCGTGAATGGTTCGACGCGCGGACACCGGCGCTTGGGAACAGGACGCCGAGGGACGTTTTCTTGAGTGGTAATTCGGCGCATCTGGTGGTCTACCTACGACAACACGACCGGTTGTAAGAGGCGTATGGAGCGGCTACTCAAGGTCGAGGATCTCAAAACCTACTTCTACACCGATGAGGGTGTCGCCAAGGCGGTCGACGGCGTGTCGTTCGACTTGCATGCGCAGGAGACACTCGGCATAGTCGGCGAATCGGGGTGCGGAAAGTCGGTTACCGCCCTGTCCATCCTGCGACTCATTCCGGACCCGCCGGGAAGGATCGAAGGCGGACACATCCAATTTCAGGACCTCGATCTGCTGGCGTTGTCCGAAAAAGAGATGCGCCGGATACGCGGCAACGAGATCGCGATGATCTTCCAAGAGCCGATGACGTCGCTCAATCCAGTCTACACCGTTGGTGATCAGATCAGCGAGGTGCTGCGACTCCATCGCGGGATGTCGAAGGATGAATCGCGCGAAAAGGCGATAGAGATGCTTGGTCGCGTGCGTATCCCTGACCCCGAGCAGCGTGTCGACGAGTATCCACATCAGCTATCCGGTGGCCAGAGGCAGCGCGTAATGATCGCGATGGCGCTGGCATGTGACCCCGTAATGTTGATCGCCGATGAGCCGACCACAGCGTTGGACGTAACCGTCCAGGCGCAGATACTGGACCTGCTGAACCAGCTCCAGGAGGATTTTGGGATGGCGATCATGTTGATTACTCACGATTTGGGCGTGATCGCCGAGACCGCCCATCGAGTGGTCGTGATGTATGCGAGCATCGTGGCCGAGATCGGCACCGCCGAACAGGTTTTCGGAGGACCAAATCACCCCTACACCGAGGGTCTGAAGGAAGCGATCCCCAGACTCGGTGAGAAGGTCGAGCGGCTGAATACGATTCCCGGCGGAGTTCCGTCACCTTTCGAGGAAACCGTGGGCTGCCCATTTCAGAACCGCTGTCCCCGCGTGATGGACATCTGTAAGCGTGAGTTGCCCGCGCTCAAGGAGATCGGGGACAACGGTCACGTGGCGAGGTGCTTTCTCTTTGACTAGTACCACCCAATCTGGCAACAGCGACCCGGCGTTGGTCGCCGTGCGTGATCTCACAAAGCACTTTCCGATCAGGCGCGGGTTCTGGTCGCGCACGGTGGGCTCGGTAAAGGCCGTGGATGGGGTGACTTTCTCGATCGAGCCCGGCGAGGTGCTCGGGTTGGTCGGCGAGTCGGGATGTGGCAAAACGACCGCCGGTCGCTGCATCCTGCGGTTGATCGAGCCAACGAGCGGCGACGTGGAGTTTCGGGGACAGGATGTGCTCTCGCTCGACCGGCGCGAGATTCGGAGCCTGCGCCGTGAGATGCAGATCATCTTTCAAGATCCGTACTCGAGCTTGAACCCACGGTTGACGGTGGGATCGATGCTCGTCGAGGCGCTCCGCATTCATGGCATCGCCGAAGGCGACGCGGTCAAACCGCGCGCTAGGGAGTTGCTTGAAATCGTCGGTCTGCTACCGCAGCACGCGAACCGCTATCCGCACGAGTTCTCGGGTGGTCAGCGCCAACGGATCGGGATCGCCCGCGCGCTTTCAGTCAATCCGAAGTTCATCGTTTGTGACGAGCCGGTATCAGCGCTCGACGTTTCGGTACAGGCGCAGGTCATCAACCTGTTGGTCGACCTCAAGGAAGAGTTTGACCTGACGTTTCTGTTTATCGCCCACGACCTGGCGGTGGTCGAACACATCTCCGATCGAGTGGCGGTCATGTACCTGGGAAAGCTGATGGAGCTGGCTGGGGCCGATGAGCTGTACAGGAAACCCCTTCATCCGTACACCAAGGCATTGATGTCGGCGATCCCGATCCCCGATCCGCGCGCCAAGCGCGAGCGGATCATGCTGGAGGGCGACGTTCCGAGCCCTACCAATCCGCCGTCAGGGTGCCCGTTTCATCCGCGTTGCCCGATCGCCACCGCAGAGTGCGCCGAGATCGTCCCGGAGTTTCGCGAGGTCGAGCCCGGCCACCACGTGGCGTGTATCAAGGTCTAAGGCCGCTTTTGAAGCGCCCGGAGGCGCCGGAGCCGGCGACTTGACGGCCCTTCGCGGGGCCTACTAATGTTGCGACCTTGATCGTTCAGTGACGCTCGCACCCCATGTCGTTTGGAGGCCGCCTTGGACCCGTTGAAATTCTTCCAGGATGGAGGGGTCTTCATGTGGCCGCTCCTGGCTCTGGCGATCATCGGTCTACTCCTGATCGCTTGGAAGCTCTCATCGCTCATGTCGACATCGAGCAAGACGCGTTCTCTGCTCGAAGACGTTGATGGCCTGATTTCCAATCACCGATTGGAAGAGGCCAAAGCCCGATGCCGCGAGAGCGACACGCCGGTTGCGAACATTCTACTGGCCGGTCTCGACAAACATGATCAAGGAACCGAGCGAGTGATGACCGCGATCGAGAACGAAGGCATGATTCAGATGTCACGGCTCGAGAGCGGACTGGTTTGGCTGGCGACGATCGCCAACGTCGCCCCGTTGCTCGGATTCCTGGGAACGGTCGCCGGCATGATCATCGCGTTCGGCGCGATCGAGCTGGCCGGTGAGGTGGACGCTACGTTGGTGGCTGGCGGTATCAAGGTGGCGCTCATTACGACCGCTACCGGCTTGGCGATCGCGATTCCCGTCAACATCGCGCATAACTACTTCGTGTCAAAGATCGATGGGCTCGTGATCGATATGGAGGAGACCTCGCAGAATCTGATCGAGACCCTCCACGAGATCGAGCACGCACCATCGCCGGCAGCCCCGCCGAGGGCCTAATCAATGGCGCAGATCCTGAAACGCAAGTCTAGGGTTTCGGACGAGATCCCAACCGCCTCGATGGCCGACATCGCGTTTCTCCTGCTGGTCTTCTTCCTGGTGACTACGGTGTTCGCCGAGGATCGCGGGTTGAGCCTGGTGTTGCCCGAGAAGCAGACCGAGGAAATTGAGGTCAACCCGAAGAACATCATCACCTTCTACGTGGTTGGGAACGGTGTGGTGCAGCTACGGCGTGGGGACTCTCCGGACAAGCAGACGATCAACTACGATCAGGTCGAAGCGGTCGCACGCCAGGAGCTGGCGGCCAACCCGAGGCTGATCGTGAGCGTCAAGACGTCGCCGACCGCGAAGTATGTCGACATGGTCAACGTTCTGGATGAGGTCAAGCTGGCGGGTTCGACCCGGATCAGCCTGCAGGAGTGGGATCGATCCATCGAGTAACAACCCGCCGAATGGAGTCGAGAAGAGGCCCGGATTGCGATCCGGGCCTTTTTTCTTTTATTGGACTCATGAGGGTTCTTCTGGCGAGCGCGACCGTCATGTTGCTGCCGGTGTTGGCTGGCGCGGCCGAGCGATGTCCGATCTACTGGAGTCCGGGCGATCCAGTAGCCCTTTATCCGCATAACGTGCGGGTGATCGATTCGCCAAGCGAGTTGCTGGATCTGACAGGAGAGGTGGCGTCGCGGGCGGCACGCAACTGGATCGAAGTGGGGCGTTCGGAAGTCGCGCTCAAGTGGCTTGAGTCGGTGCCGGCGGATGCGCCGGCACCGCGCGTGTATCGGTTGGCAGCGCTGGCGGCGCTCAGTCGCTGGGCGGAGTACCAAGATCTGCTGGCAGCGACGCCGAGCGGGTTCCTGCC
>DAOWHI010000200.1 GCA_030641505.1 Gemmatimonadota bacterium
CGAGGCGGTGAGGTCCTTGTCGATGACGGCGGGAACGCCGTGGAGGTTCCCGTGCTCGTCCGCCACGACGGGGATCCCTCCACCGCCGGTAGCGATCGTGACGATGCCCGACGCCAGCAGCGCCTGGATCGCCTCCAGCTCGATGATTCTTCGCGGCTCGGGCGAAGCGACGACGCGCCGCCAGCCCCGTCCCACCTCCTCGACGATTTGCCAGCCTTCTCGCTCGCTGCGTTCCATCGCCTCCGGTCGGGTCATGACCCCGCCGATCGCCTTGGTGGGGTGGGTGAACGCCGGGTCGTCGGGATCCACTTCGGTCTGGGTGATCAGCGTGACCACCGTTTTCGACATCTTCCGCTCGCCGAAGATGTTGAGCAGGTTCTGCTGCAGGGCGTACCCGATCGCACCCTGGGCGTCGGCATCGCAGACATCCAACGGAATCTCGTGCAACTCGTCTGACGCGAGCTCCGAGCGACGCAAGATGAAGCCGACCTGAGGCGCGTTGCCGTGCGTGACGACGACGTCCCAGCCGTCCTGGATCATATCGGCGATATGTTCGGCGGCCTCCCCGGCGATCCGGTACTGGTCCTCGACGGTCTGGTGTTGTCGATCCTTGATCAGCGCGTTGCCGCCCACAGCGAAGACAGCCTTCCCCTTCATACCCGACTCCTCACGCGTGTCCGCGCGGCTCACATCGTCAGGACCATGACCGCCTTCTGTACGTGCAGGCGGTTCTCGGCCTGTTGATAGACGACGCTGTTGGGTCCATCTATGACGCTGTCTGTGACCTCGATGTTCCTGTCAGCCGGCAGGCAATGCATGTAGATCGCGTCCTTCTTCGCCAGTGTCATGCGGTGGTCGTCGGCGATCCAGTCGCTGTACCTCTGGCTGATCTTGGCAGATTCTCCGTGATCGGTGGTCCTTAGCATACACCCCCAACTCTTCGGGTAGACAATATCGGCGTTCTCGAAGCCCGCGTCGAAGTCATCGAGAATCTCGAAAGACCCATCATGCTGGCGGGCGTTTTCTCTGGCTTGCTCGACGATCTCGGGGATCAGCCGAAACTCAGGCGGATGGGTCAACCGTACGTTCATCCCGAATCGGGTCATCAGCAGGATCAGGCTCTGCGGCACGCTGAGCGGTTTCTGATAGCTGGTGGCGTAGGCGTAACTGACGTTGATCGTCAGGCCCCGTGGATCCCCCTTTCGCTCGATGATCGTCAGCAGGTCGGCCAGGATCTGGAAGGGGTGGTACATATCGCACTGCATGTTGAAGACCGGCACGCGACTCGCCGCCGCCACGTCGCGGATGTATCGATTGCCGAGTCCCCAGTCGCATCGTCGAATGCCGATCGCGTCGTTGTAGCGGCCCAGGATCTCTCCGATCTCCTTGGCCGTGTCGCCATGACTGATCTGCGTCGTGGTGCTGTCTATGAACTGGGCGTGGCCCCCCAGTTGCGCCATGCCAGCCTCGAAGCTGTTGCGCGTCCGGGTGCTGGTGAAGAAGAACAGCAGCGAGATGACCTTGTCCCGCAGGTAGGCGTGCGGCTCGCCGACTTCTCTCTTTCGTTTCAAATCACGGGCCGTATCCAGGATCGCCTGAATCTCCTCCCCACTCCACTCCTGGGTCGTGATCATGTCTCGTCCACGAAGAGATCCTTCCATCTACGTCTCCCGCCCCCCGATCATCTTTGGTAGTAATGCATAGAATTTAGTTGCTTCGACCACGTCCTCCAGTGGTACGTGTTCGTCGACCGCGTGGGCGAAGACCTCGTCACCGGGTCCGAAGCCAATCGACGGGATGCCGACCTTTCCGCACCAATAGTTCCCGTTGGTCGAGAAATCCCATTTCCCGGCCGGCCCGTCACGATCCCAAAGCGCCTTCACGGTGCTCTTTCCCGCTCCTACCAAGGGGTCGTCTTCCTCGAGGGCCCAAGCGGGAAAGTACTTTTCGTAGACGCAGACCGCTCCGGTGTGACTCGGGGTGTCGTAGACGAGCTCGCACACCTCGAAATCCTCCCGCTGCGCTTCGGGAACGAGCGCCGCGATCGCCTCGATGACGCCCTCCTTCGTTTCCCCGAAGGTCACCCGGCGGTCGATGAAGATCCGGCACTCATCGGGAACGCTATTATCGCTCGGCGCCATACTGGAGATGCGGCTGACGGTGATGCGTCCCTGCCCCAGGAACTCGTGGGTCGGGAGCTCCGCGTCCAGCCGGTCGATCGCCTGAACGAGCGGCAGCATTTTATATATCGCGTTGTCCCCCAGAAAGTTGCTGGCGGCGTGTGCACTCCGTCCCCGGCACACCACCTCGAGCTCCACCCGACCCTTGTGGCCACGATAGACGTTCATCTTCGTCGGCTCGCCGATGACGACAAAATCGGGTGTGACGTTCTCCCACGTATGGAACGCCTGACACGCGACCCCGTCACAGGCCTCCTCGATGTTGCCGAAATAGTAGGCGCTAAAGCCGTCCAGCAAACCAAGATCGCGGGCGATCGCCATGCCGTAGATCATGCCGGGCGTGCTTCCCTTTTCATCCAGCGCGCCGCGCCCAAAGAGCATCCCGTCTTCCACCTTCCCCTCGAAGGGATCCCACTCCCATTGCGCCGGATCGCCGATCCCGACGGTATCGAGATGGCTGTCGAACAGAAGGACCCTGTCGCCGTCTCCGATCCGGCCTACGATCGAGCCGTACGCGTCGACGTAGACTTCGTCGAAGGCGAGACGCCCCATCTCCTCGCCGACGCGCTCACCCACCTCTTCAGTGTCGCTGTCCATGCTCGGGATCGCGACGATTTCTCGAAAGAAGGTCAGGATGTCGTTCCTGGCTGCTGCCACGCGATGATGGAGCTGCTCGACTATCTCACTCACGCCGTCGGTCCTCCGTGGATCACTCTCATAGGTCATAGAGCGCGTTGACGTAGTTGACGCGATCGGCGTGGAAGACGGCGTCGCGCATCCACCGAAGGATGTGCAAGTACGTCAGGTCGATCTCACTAGCCGCCGTTCCCTCGATCGTCGTCACCGGGTCGTCGGGATCCAGCGTCACCGCGAAATCCGGCCCCGTGAAGAGCGCACGATCGCCGGCATCGCCCAGGCTGAACTCGATGCCTTCCACGCGACCCCAAATGCACATCTCGCCGTCATTACGCTCGACCGCGAAGCCATCGAGCTCGTCGAACTCGCGCCAATCTTCCAGCGACCCGAAGAAGCGCGGCTTTACGACGTAGGGGCCTCCATCCTCCGGACAGAACACGTCGCAGTTACCACAGTCGTTGCAGAAGTCCGCAAAATTGCCGTACTGCTGTTTCTGGTCGATAACTAACGTCCCATCGGTGCGGCTCGTCCAGGTCTCGCCGGCGAACCGCATCTTGTGAATCGGTTGCTCGAGACGCGGGAGAACGAACACGAAATTGGCGTTGTTAGGACACACGGGGACGCACTTGTTGCATGTGACACAATCAAACAGGTCGAGGTGTGAGCCGATCTTGGCAGGCGGTTTCGAGTTTCGAACCCTGGCGTAGCGCGTGTCCGCCGTTGCGTGCGGGACGTAATGATCGGTATTGCAGAGCGCGGCCTCAGCCACCCACCTACGGTAGAGATCTCCACCCGCAACGGCCGCTAGATCTCCACCCGAATCGAGCGCCGCCTCGCAAGCGCCCCGCAGCGCGGGCTCCTCGATATCGAGCCGGGCCAGAGCCGTGGAGCCCAACCCGTAGGCACGGATGATGTAGCTCGCGACGTCGTCGGCACCGACCTCATCCATACGTTTTCGCAGCGCATTGAAGTAACGCTGTGCCCGACCGTAGCCGCCGGGCTTGAGGAGATCGGTACACACGGTCACCGGGACGAGCCCCAGCGCCACCGCGTCGGGGAAATTCTCTCGCCCGATGCCGGCGGCGAACGATATCGGGAACCGATTCCCGAAGGTGGCTCGAAACTCTTGCACGATGTTCATCGCCAACACGTGCAGCGGTGGCCCCGAGAGATACATCTCCTTCTCGGATGCGGGAAAGAAGTCACGATCGTTCTCGACGATCAGGGTGTTTGTGAACTTCACGCCAAAACCACGACCCAACTCGTCGGCGGTGTTCTCCAAGCGATCTACGAACTCGACCATCTGATCCCAGCGAGTGTCCTGCTCAAACGCAGTGTCGGGAATGCGGATCCCCTCGTATCCCATAACCTCGTTCAACAGCTCACGCGTTCGCGCTGGCCCAAGCAACAGCGGATTGAGCTTGACCGTGCAGTGCAGCCCGTTGTGGCGCAGCAGAAAGTCGATGATGCGCTCGATCTCGTCTGGCGGACAGCCGTGAAACGTGCTCAGGGTGAGCGTGTTCGAAAGCCGGGTCGGGAAGTCCAAGTCGCGAAACTCCGCGAACTCGTCTGGGATCTCGCCACGGAGGCGATCGACGATCGCGGACGCGTCCTGCATGCCGGAAATAAAGGCCTGGACTCGATCATCCCGGATACCAGCGAGATCGTACCCGACGCTTATGTCATAGATGATCCGGTCGAATCCAGGCACGAGGGAAATCCGATCGCTGGCGCGCAGAATCTCGATCAACATCGCGCCTTTCACGTACTCCTCGAGCGACTGCTCGATCTTGAGCTCTTGGCTCCACTCCACGTTGAAGCCGACGGTCGCCATATCGATACACGGGCGCGGGATCTCCAGCTCGTCCAGAACCTGGACCGTCTTGAGTTCCACGATACGACAACCGACAAGCCAGCTCAGGACGATGTTCTGCGCCATTTGTGAATGCGGTCCGGCTGCTGGCCCCAGCGGAGTCGCAGCCGTGTTGCCGTGGAACTGCACCGACAGGTCCTTTTCGACATCGCCGAAAAAACACTTGCGCAGGGGAAGATCGAAGATCTTGTCTTCGCGTTTGAGCTCACGAAACATGCGCGCTATCAGCGCACCAAACGGATATGGGCGAAGCTCCGCCACGGCTCAGTCTCGCCTTGCCTCTATCTTGCTACCCAGCTCGCTCGAATACTCGATGACGTACCGGTGTTCTGAATCCGCCCTGATATCTATATCGAGAAATCGGACTGTAGAGGGATTCAATTCGCGGTCCACGCCCCGCAACTCCAGATCATAAGGCCCATTCTCGGTCCCCACGACGCGAAGGGTGTACTCGCCGCTCATGGCGTTTCCAACGTAGACGATGCGGGTCTCCGGACCCTCCGCACCGGTCACATCGTCGTCGATGCTCTCTGTCTCGTAGGATGAACTCGGTATGTCCGCAAAGATCCGGTCGACTTGCGGATCCTTTCCGGTCTTTCGATCCCGAGGGTCGACCAAAACCAGGTCCGCCGACGGCGCCAGTTGGCCCTCCCCGGCATGGATACGGATGTCGAGTTGACCTCCGATCTCATCGACTTGTCGGGCCTCATTGTTCGTCACGTCGTCTCTTTTGCCGGTACATGAGATGACCAGAAGCAGGGGGCAAACGCAGAATAGTGTTCGCGTTTTCAATGCCAACCGTCCCACGTTTCAGAAGTAAGTGAAAGGGGGCGACCCCGTAGGCGTCGCCCCCCTGAAAAACTCACCGTGTTCGAGCGCGCTTCACCGCGCCCGGCGGAACACCTCATTGACGTAGAAAGCCACCGCGTCAACGTCTCGGTACGGCAACCCATAGAGACCCCAACTGGGCATTTCCGACTCGTGGCCGATGAACACCCGATGACGAATGGCTGGGACGTCGCCGGCGTAGGCCCAACCGCCGACAGTAAAGTCCGGCATCGAGAGGTCGCTCTGTACGGCTAGCTCGCCGTCCCCGCGACCGCCAGTACCGTGGCACGTGGCACAGCTGTAGGACCAAACGAGTTCTCCGCGCTCAAAACGGTCCTCACCACCCGACCAGGCGATCGTGTCAAACACGGCTGGGTTGTACTGGGTCTGCGCCATGGCGACGGAGTCCGCTCGGGCCGCACGCAGAGCTTCTTCCACATCCTCGGCCGAGGCTTGCTGGGGCTCTGGCACCTCTTGCTCGCCGCCACAACCGACCATAAGCATCGCAATAACGACCGCCGAGAGAATTCGGAGACAAGTCTTGTCCATGTCAAACTCCCTACGCTGAGTCCGAAGCACTCACGACACACCCATCCAAAGGCCCTTTATCTATAAATCGTAAGTTGCAGGGCCCCCGACGTCTGTGGGGAATCTCCCTAGCTCTATTGTAAGAATCTTAGCGCAGAACCGCAGCCCACGCTCTCGCCCCGACGAAAGTGCCCGCTAACTCCTTCGCTGGCCACGGCTCCTTGACCCCCCACTAGCGTCCACCTAGGCTCGTTCGCTGTCACGCTATGCCAGCGCTTCCGGGACTGACCGGAGCGAGACAGCAGCCGGGAGTGGACGTGCCTGATCAACTTGTGCGGTGGTTGGGAGAACTCGAGCGAAGACGACTCGACTTTGGAAGCGACTCGAGTGAGCGCAAACTCGAGCTTCTCAACAGGTTCGAGAAGCGGCGCTTCAAACAGTCGTCACAGGTTCTCCGCCTCCACGACGCGCTGCGCTTCATGCGCGCCTACCCGGACGACGATCTCCTGCTAGCAACCGTCGAGCGTATGCTGGACCACTTCCCCAACCGGAGCGACCTGCGGCGGTTCCGCCGGGCGTTGAGTGACAGCGGGATCGCCGGTACGACGATCCACTTTTCGTTCTTCCCGGCGACCGCAACTTGGTTGGCCCAGCGTTGGGGTCGATACCTGACGATTGAGTGGGAAGACTTCGAACACCACGAGAAACTCGAAGAACTCCTGCCCCGGCTGGCGCTCTTCGGTGAATCCCCGGGTTTGGACGAGTTCGATTTTGGCGCCCGGAGCTGGATTGAGCGGCTCAAAGGACCCGCAGAGACCGACGCTGAGTTCGTTCTGTGTCGGTTTGGACAGGTCGCAACGAGCGGGATCGAGGCCGAGACCGTGCTGGAAGAGCTCGCTATTCCGCTCCGCTTGTCGCCCGGCCCGGATACTCCGTCTCGCACGACGGAAAAGTACCGTCACGTGCCGATCGTTTTTCAAACCGGCCCGCCGCGGCGCTCTCGCCCTTCGATCAGAAAAGAACTGGCTCTCCCACCGCCACCGATGCGCATGGTTTCGCCGCGTGAGGGTCGGAAGCTGATCGACCTGGCGCGGGCAACAATGGTCACGCGTGCCCGCGATCTCGATGCCTTCGCGCACGGCAACCGGAACGACGTCCGGCTAATCAACTGTGGAGCCGGCCTACAAGTGGCGCTGATCGGCGTAGACCCGAAACAGCGATTTCTGCTCGAGGCCCTCTACGGTTTCGTCTTACTAAAGAACGGCGTACCGGTGGGATACGGAACCTACCTGGCTCTCTTTGGTTCGGCCGAGATCGCTTTCACGATCTTCGACACTTTTCGTACCGCGGAAGCGGCTTGGATGTACGGTCGCGTGTTGAAGATCGCTTACCATGTGCTCGGATGCGATGCGTTCACCATCGACCCGTATCAGATCGGGCGGGATAACGACGACGCCATCCGTTCGGGCGCGTGGTGGTTTTATCAGAAACTGGGCTTTCGCCCGCGATCCGCTGAATGTGTCCGGCTGATGCGGCGGGAGGAGCGCCGGATCAAGACCAATCGGACGTATCGATCGAGCGCGACCACGCTGAAGAAGCTCGCTTCCGACAATCTGTATCTGTATCCGAGCAGACGTCGTGATGACGTGATCGGCGTACTCCCGCTGGCGAATGTCGGACTGCGAATCACCGACTACCTGGCCGAGCGGTTTGGCTACGATCGCCGCGCTGCCGAAACAACGTGTGCCGACGAAGCGGTCAAGCTACTTGGCGTGCGTTCAAACCGTCGCATCTCGGCGGGAGAACAGTTGGCCTGGAAGCGCTGGGGGCCATTGATTCTCATCCTGCCAGGTATCGAGGGTTGGCCAACGGAAGATAAGCGCGCGCTAGCCGCGGTGGTGCGCAGCAAGGGC
>DAOWHI010000059.1 GCA_030641505.1 Gemmatimonadota bacterium
GTCCTGTTCCCAAGCGCCGGTATCCGCGCGTCGAACCATTCCCGAGACCGACGCCGCGAGCGCAACGACTTCTGAACCTGGTACAAGAACGCGTCCAAGAGCTCCAACCGTTCCAGATACTCCTTGGACGGTATCTGCTCGCCTCTGCGCCAGCGGTTTAGCGTGCCTGCGGTACAGCCCACGGCACTCGCTATCGCCTTTGTGTCGAGGTCGAACAGCTCCATTAGCCTGCTGATCGTTCCTTCGCTGATGCCGGTTACCATTTGAACTCCTCCTCAGCGCCGGGGGTCGGGAGCCGGTCGGTCAATTACGCAGCCTCGGATCGAGCGCGTCGCGCAACCCGTCTCCGAGGAGATTAAACGAAATGACGGTCGCCACGATCGCCAAGCCCGGAAAGGTCGAGATCCACCACGCAGTGATCATCGCATCTCGACCGTCGTTGACCATCGATCCCCACGAGGCGGTCGGCGGCTGAACTCCGAGCCCGAGGAACGATAGACCCGCCTCGAGCAAAATCGTATTGCCGATATTGAGAGTCGCAATGACGATGATGGGCGCCAACGTGTTGGGCAGTATGTGGCGCATGATGATGCGCCTGTCAGAGTAACCCAGGGCGCGCGAAGCCTGTACGAACTCCTGCTCTCGTAGCTGCAGAAACTGGCCGCGCACGATGCGGGCGCTCCCCTCCCACCCGGTAAGGCCTAGCACAGCGATGATGAGCCAGATCGAGGGCTCGAAGATGGCGATGATGACGAGGATGAGAATGAGTCGTGGAATCGAAAGCAGCATGTCGATGAACCGAGCGATCGCGGTATCGATCCAACCACGGAAGTACCCCGCCAGCGACCCCATCAGTGCGCCCAACGTAACCGAGATGGCGACCGCCAAGAACCCGATCGTCAGCGAGATGCGAGCCCCGTACAGGATTCTGCTAAAGACGTCGCGGCCAAACTTGTCGGTCCCGAAGTAATGCTCGACGCCGGGCGCTAGATAACGATTCAGAACGATGTTGCCCTGGAAGTTCGGATCAAAGGGCGCGATAAACGGCGCCATCAGTGTGACCCAGTAGAGGAACCCCATGACCCCCAGCCCAGCCATGGCGAGGTGGTTCTTCCGAAAACACCGCGCCGCCAACCGCCACTGGCTGACCCCGGTTCGACGGATCGGCTTGGTCGCCGTCACCGCCACGTCGTAGACCCCCCACGTCCACAGCGCGATCAGGGTCGCCGCCAACGTGACGATCGCGATCCAATCATCGATCCGACCACCGCCGAGCGTCCTCGCGATATCCTCGCGCGAAAACAGCAGCGTCGCGAACGCCAGCACCCAACTGGTGAAGATCCAGATTCCCGCTTGTCTTCGTCCGATGGCCAAAGAACCGAGCCCAGGTACGATCGCTGACAGCGCCACGGCCCGGCCATTTCTCGACGCTACCTCCTCGCCACCATCCAACACGCGATCAGGCGTGATCGGTGCGCCGATCACCCGCCCTGCGGTCTCGAGCTCGCCGGTATCGGTCTTGGGGTCCACTAGCCTTCGGCTTCCTCGACTCGCACCCGCGGGTCGATGACCGAGTACAGGATGTCAGCCACGAGGTTGCCTACGATCACCAAGATCGCGATGACGAAAGCACTAGCCAGGACGACTGGATAGTCACGTTGGAAGATGGCACCAATGATCGTGCGTCCCATTCCGGGCCAGGCGAAGATCGTTTCGATCAGGACTGCGCCGCTCATGAGAAACGGGATGTACAACCCGAGCAACGTGATGATCGGGATGAGCGCGTTCCGCATCGCGTGCTTGAACACCACCTTGCGTTCGCTCAATCCCTTGGCGCGAGCAGTACGCACGTAATCCTGGCGGATCTGCTCCAGCATTCCGCTGCGCATGTATCGCGCAACAGCCGCCGCCCCGCCGAGTCCCAGCGCGAGCGAGGGCATGACCAAGTGCTTCAAACGATCGACGACCTTGTCGCTCCCGCTCATGAACTCATAGTCGACGGCCGTCATCTGGCTGGCAGGAAGCAACTGTAGCTTGTAAGCGAACAGCAGGATCAGCATCAACCCGAACCAGAACGACGGCATCGAGTAGAAGAAGAACGACGCGACTGTCGCGGTGTTGTCCATCCACGAATACTGCCGCACCGCCTGGATCGTGCCGACCACGACGCCTGCCACGAAGATGACAATCAACGCAATAGAGCTCAGCAGCAGCGTGTTCGGTATGGCATCCTTGAGGATGTCTGAAATCGGTCGATGTTGCGAGAACGAGTAACCGAAATCACCGGTCAAGAACGAGGAGATCCAGCGGAAGTACTGAATATGGATCGGCTGGTCGAGGCCCAGGTTCCGCCGCATCTGCTCGATGACTGCGGGGTCGATGTTCGGATCGGCGAGGTAGATCGAGGTGGGATCACCGGGGGCGGCGTGCATCAGGAAAAAGATGATCGTCGACGCCCCCAGCAAGATGGGGATCGCCTGCAGCGTGCGCCTTATGATGTAGCCGATCACCGGCCGGTCGAGCTTGCTGCGGTCGCCCCTTGACTGGCTTCAGCCATCGGCGACTCTCCAACGGGCACGTTGTATCGCTGCCGCCCCTCGGGCACGAACCACTCCTCGAGGTTGAATCCCCAGCCATAGGCGTTCATATCGGTGTTCTCGAACCGTTTATTGATCGCATGCAGATCGTTGAGCTGGAACAGAAACGTGTAGTACGACTCGTCGACCGCGATCCGCTGCATCTCGGACCAGAGTCGCTTCGCCCTTTCCCGGTCCCGCTCGAGCTCGGCTTGTGCCATGAGCTCGAGCATGCGCTCGTTGTCGGCGCTCACAAAGTTGAACAAAGCGTCCTTACCGAACAGCGATGTCAACGCGGCCTTGATGCCGACGTTCCAACCGCCGACGGCAGCCTGATACTCCTTGCCAAGCAATTGATCAATGAAGGTGTTGAACTCAAGGACGTTTGGCGTGACTTCGGCGCCGACACCCTTGAGCTGCTGCTGGATCACGGTCACAATGTCGACACGCATCCGGTTGTTGCTGTTGGTGCTCATCTGGAACTTGAGCTCACGACCATCTTTGTCGCGCACCCCGTCGCCGTTGGAATCGGTCCAGCCAGCTTCGTCCAGCAACGCCTTCGCACGCTCGGGATCGAACGGGTACGGCTCGATCGTTGGGTCGTGGGCCCAGATCGTCGAGATCAACGGTTGCGTGCCGACCGTGGCCTGCCCGTACACCAGTGCATCGACGATCTGCTGACGGTCGATAGCCATCGTTAGCGCCTGTCGCACGCGCTTGTCTTCAAACAGCGGATCGAGTCGGTTCCACGCTACGTAGCTGTAGGATCGCCCCGGGTACGAGTGAACGGTGAGCCCTGGGGCCTCACTGAGCTGCGGGTAGAACGCTGGTCCGAAGCGCGTCCACAAATCGATATCCCCGTTCTGGATTTGCGTCGTCAAGGATGTCTGGTCGGGGATGATGCGAAATGTGACGCGGTTTAGGTGCGGCCGTCCGAGCGCAAAATCGGGGTTGGCCTCGATCACCACCTCCTGCCCGGACTCCCACGAGACGAAACGGAACGGACCGTTTCCAACCGGCTCACGGGCGATCGGGTGCTCAGCCATCTCGGCGTACGGGACGTCACCGAGGATGTGCTTGGGAAGCGGAAAACAAACGTTGGAGTCTTGAACCTGATACATGTATTGCTCATCGAACGTGAACCGCACGGTGAGCGGGTTGAGCGCCTCGACGCTGGTGATGTGATCGAGCCAGCTGACGGCACTCCAGCCAATCTCCGGCGCCCTGCACACGTCATGCGCAAAGACGACGTCATCGGCGGTGAACGGCTCACCGTCGTGCCAGGTAATCCCTGGGTGGATGAAGTAGTCGATCGACAGCGAGTCTTCCGAGAAGCGGAACGAATCGGCGAGACCGGGCCGAACGGTGATAAAGTCCGGATTGGATCGCATTAAGTACCAGTAGATGTTGCCGTACACGTCGCTCGACGACACCGAGTTCGAGGTCGGCGGAAACATCGTATCGAGGTCGACCTCGGCGCCGACGACCAGCATATCGCCGTCGGCGGGCTGCGCCTCAGGGCTGCCCGTGCCGCCAGTGTCCCCGCTCCCACCACCACCACATCCAATTGACAAGACCACCGCGGCAATCGCCGCCACGCCCCAAACGCCTAAGCGCATCATCGCCTCCCCCTGAATTGTCTAGCTTCGCTACTCGCTCGAACTGACCGCTAATGGCCTGTCGCGGCTTCGCCGCTGCATCGACTCCGGGATCCACCACCTTGTGATTCCCACCAAGTAGCCCCGCGCATCCGCCTCGACATTCTGCAGCCGCGTGCTCACTCCTACGCGCTCTTCGAGATAGTAGAGGAAGGTATACGGCTGATCTCGATGGATGATCTCCTGGTATTCGTACCAAAGCGGCTTGGCCTTCTCGCGATCGATCGTCGTCAGGGCTTGCTGCATGAGCGTGTCGGCGCGCGGGTTGGTGTACGACGGGTAGTTGTACTTGCCGTCGATCGCTGCGGTCGAGAAGAGGTCGGTCGGATCGAAGTTGAAGTCGACCGCCCAGCCGCTAACGGCGGCCTCGAACTGTTTCGTCTTGAGATCGTCGATGAAC
>DAOWHI010000088.1 GCA_030641505.1 Gemmatimonadota bacterium
CCTGGCCCGGTGGCTCTTCGGTCACTCCGGGGCGCTCCGCGCCAGCTGAGGTAGGCCGCCCCCGACCGGCGCGAGCCGTATCCCGGGGTTGGCTTTCCCGCCGCGCGTAGCGGTCGAGCTGGTCGACGATTCGCACCATCGGATCGGCTACGTCGGGCAAGGCGGTCGTTAGCCGCGTCAGCTCAGGCGCCGCAGCATAGAAGTCCATCGGCCGTTCGGGGACATCGAAACCGAGCTCCCGACGCGCCGAGTCGGCCTCCGGTGTGTCCGGGTACTCAGCGATCAACGAGCGCAGAGTCAGCGATCCCGTGCCCGACGAGCCATTGCGAAAGCTCAGCAGCCCCGCTGCCAACATGGCTCGCGGGCGCCACGGCGACTCCGGATAGTCGGTACTGAGCTGCGCGAAGACCGATGCTGCCAGCCTCGGATCGGACTCTACGTCGAGGCTTTCTTCACCCAATCGGTACAGAGCGGTGGAGCGTGCCATCCCAGCGTCCTCGATACCGACGACCACCTCTCGGCCAGATGCCAATTGCTGATAGTGGATCAAGCGCGCCAACGCGCGCGACTCGGTTCGCGCCGAGTCTCCAAACGCGCTAGTCGGGGCGTGAAGAAAAGCGTCGAGAAGAATGTCCAGAGATTCCTCGTGCTGACGTCTCACTCGCCAAACGATACGTCCGCGGTGGAGCGTCGCCCGGCTCGCGATCACCGTTCCGGGCGCCAATTCGGCGGTCCGCCGATACGACGTTTCGGCACTATCCCAAACCGAATCGGCAGCAAACAGATCGCCGCGTTCGACCTCTGCGATCGCAGCCACCGAGTCAGGTACACCCAGATCTATGATCTCGGTGTAGGTCGTGCGCGCCTCATCCTCACGTCCGGAGAGACCAAGGGCGTGCGCGATTCTCAACGCCGCCTGTCGCTGTGTAGCCAGATCGATTGCGTTGTCGCGATACGCGGCGTAAACCTCGAGCGCAGCATCGTACTGACCGGCGCTCAGCTGCGCGTCGGCGAACTGAAGGATGAGGTTATGCTCACGCGCGAATTGCGGATCCTGCTCGAGCAATTGTCGGAACGTCTCTACCGCTTGATGATGAGCGCCAAGCCCCAACTCGATCAGCGCCTTCTCGTACAGGACCTCAGCCTCGTCGATGCCCGACACCTCTTTGCCTAGCAACCCGCCCAGTGCCGCTTCCGCCGCACCCAGGTCACCGAGTCGCCGCTGACTGCGTACCAGGCCAAGGCGAGCCAAGCCGACGCCGTCGTTATCGGGAAAACGGGTGAGATACTCGCGAAAAACCGTTGCTGCGTCGTGATGGCGCCCGAGCTGGTAGAACGACTGGGCCAACAACAGCAAAGCGTCGTCCGCGTAGCCCGAATCCCCGTGCCGGTCGAGGACGATGGCGCTCTTCTCGGCCGCGCGCTCGAACGCTTCTCGCGCCGGTGCGGGAAGCGAATCCGATTCACCCCCCGTCAGGCGCATCCCTTCTTGATAGGCCTGCTCGGCGTTGTAAAACGTATTCAGGTAAGCACAACCGACGATCGCCAGCCCAGCCAACAGCCCCGCGGCGAGCGAGTGAGGGAACGCGGATCTAGCCGCTGGTCCTGCGCACCAAGGCTCGTTGCCCATACTGCGAGAGGTACTGGAGCAAACTGTCGGCGAGTCCGTCGACGAGGCGGGTTCGGAACGCCGAATCATTGAGCAGCGCTTCCTCCTGAGGATTGCTGATGAATGCCATCTCAAACAAAACGGCTGGCATGAAGGCACCGTTGAGGACGAAAAAACCGGCTTGCTTCACCCCTCGGCCCTTGATGGGTAGCCGCCGCCCGAGTTCCTCCTGAATCGTCTCTGCCAGCGTGCTCGATTCCCGGAGGTACTCATTCTGCGCCAGATCCCAGAGAATGAAGTTTAGATCCCCCAGTGATTCAGGGTCAATCTGGGGATTCTCGTAGCGAATGGCGGAGTTCTCCATCCGCGCGACCCGTTTTTCGTCCTCTGTTTTCGCCGCTGAGAGGAAGTACGTCTCAAACCCTTCGGCCGAGCGGTTCCGGGCGGCATTGGCGTGGATGGAGACGAACAAGTCAGCATTTTCGCGGTTCGCCATCCGAGTACGGTCCGCCAGCGTAATGAACTCGTCTCGGTCACGGGTCATCAAGACGCGCACGCCATTCTCGCGCTGCAGCCGCTCGCTCAACTGGCGCGCCACCATGAGTGTGACCGCCTTTTCCTGCGTGCGTCTGGGACCGATCGAACCCGGATCGTTCCCACCGTGTCCCGCATCGAGAACGATCGTCCACTGCTTTCGGTCCGGTGCCGACGAAGGTGGGACTTGGGTGACCGGATCGGGGGATCGATCGGTCGATGATACGACCGCCGGTCGGCGGACATTGACATCGGCGCCGAGCATGATGGCAGCCTCGTCGGCCGCTCCCGAACGCAGTACGACTTCAAAGCCGGCCGGTCGGCGAAGCGGGGCTACGGCGTAAACAGAAGTCCGCGGATCGAGCCAGAGCGTGAGCGCCGTTCGATCGCTGGTCGCTGGGGCCACCGCTACGCTGTCGACCAACCCCACCCCCACCAGACCACGCACCAAGTCTGGTGTAATCGCGGTTCCCGAAAGCAACAGTTGGAGCGTCCCGGGAAATGCGTCGTCGACGACGATCCCTGGAACCGTCGCCAACCGGAACCCGAGCCGCGTGCGTCCGGGCTCAGCCCAGAAGTCAACCCGCGGCAGGTCGTCCCTGGTCGGCGACCCACCGAGGCCGATCATCCCGCTTTCGACCCCACCTGTCGGCGGCGCCCGCTGATTGTCGGCGGGCGGCGAGCGTGGGTCGATGCTGCCGCGGCCGGGCGCTGTTGGGAAGCGCCCGGGCCACAAAGTTGGCAACAGTTGAGAGAGACTGGAGGCTGGCAAGTAGAAACCAGCCCCATCCTTCTGTGCCGCTTCGATCATCTGGTACCACCGACCATCGAACTGAACAAACGGTGAGCGTCGATGGACCGTCATCCGCGCCTGGTCGACGATCAGCACCGCTCGCTCTGGCCCGGCGGCGAGGACGTCGCCACCAAGCAACCGCGCGACTTCGACCAGTGCTACGAACTGCCGGCCTTGGCGCTCGATCACCGGCACCTCGCGCGGCACGCCGTCGATCGCCACCGTCACCGACTGGGCGGCCAGCGGTGGTGCAGCGACCAACACGGCCAGGGCGACTGTCGTTCGCACACGAGTCATCGGCGCCCCAGTTCGCGCTCGGCTTCGCGATCGAGCTCGCGCCGCCTCATCGCTTCTCGCTTGTCGTAATGCTTCTTACCCCGCGCAACCGCCAGTGTCATCTTCGCAAAACCGTTTCGGAAGTGGATATCGAGGGGTACGATAGTCAGTCCTTTCTCGTCAATCCGCTGCGCGAGCATCCGGATCTCGCGCTTGTTCAGCAGCAGCTTGCGACGTCGTGTTGGGCTCGGGTTCCAGCGATCCGCCGGGTCATAGGGACTAACGTGGACGCCGTGCAGAAACGCCTCACCACCCTCCACGATCGCATACCCTTCTCTCAAGTTGACGTTTCCCTGACGCACCGACTTGACCTCGGCGCCAAGCAGCACGATCCCGGCCTCGAGTGTCTCGAGGATTTCGTAGTCGTGCCGCGCCCTGCGATTCCGGGCAACGATCGTCTCCGGCTTCATCGTTCTCGGTTGTGGTCGGTCCTCAGGATGGGGATGTTGAACGATACGGATCAAGCGGATTCTATGCAAACCCGATTGACAGTCTCAAGCGACGATCCGTATCTTCATCCTCCCTTGGCGGGCCCACAACCGGTGGCCCCGCATGGTGCCCAAGTGGCGGAACTGGTAGACGCGCACGATTCAGGGTCGTGTGGGCTTACGCCCGTGGGGGTTCGACTCCCTTCTTGGGCACCATGCGGGGCCGGCGTTGTTTTTCCTTTCTTGCGACGGTAATCTTCGCAGCGAGATGCTGAAGCTGATCATCATCATCGCCGTGCTCCTGTGGGTCGCTTACCGGATCGCGCGGTCACTCCCTCGCATCGAGATCAGCATCGATCGCGGCCACGACGAGATTCGAGTTTTCGGCATCATGCGCGAGCACTTCCCTGACCAGTACGAGCGCTACAAACACGGCCTGCTGTCGGAGACCGAGGAACGGCAGCTGTATCTCGACTGCGTCGAGATCCTCGGCGCACGACAGGAGATCGACCGGCTCTGAGCCCGACTGGTTCTAAGCCAGCCCGCCGCTGGCTCTCCACGCTGCTAGACATCCGCTCCAACGAGTGGCCGATCGTATGGCTGCTGTTCGGCTACTTCTTTCTGCTCACCTCGACCCAACATCTGCTTCGCCCGGCTCGAAATGCGTTCTTTCTGACAACCGCTGGAGCCGAGAATCTACCGTGGGCGTACATCGCAAGCGCGGTGGTCTCGGCGCTCGCCACGATCGCTTACGCACGACTCGCTGTGTCGCTTTCACGAAGCCGGCAAGTGGTCGTGACGCTGGCGCTCGTCATCGCTTCGCTGATCGTATTCTGGGTGTTGCTGAACCAACCCGACGGCCGAATCGCGGGCGCATTCTACGTGTGGATCAACGTCTTCTCGTTGTTGTTGGTCAGCCAGTTCTACCTGATCAGCAGCGACCTGTTCGATCCTCGCCAAGCGAAGCGTGTGGTCGGTTTTATCGGTACCGGGGGATTGTCGGGCGGGGTGGTCGGAAGCACCGCGGCGGGGGTGCTCTCCAGTCCGCTTGGAGCGATCAATCTGCTTCTCATAGCGGCAGTGCTTTTGATTGCGTGCACGATCCTTGCGTTGCGGGTGCTCAAGATCGGCACGGCTCGCGAGACACGGCTGGCGAGTAGCCAGCGCAACCCTCGGCGGACAGAACGGGGATTCGCTAGTGGCTTTCGTTCGATCAAACGACTGCCTCACCTCCGGCGTATCGCGATACTCCTGTTTGTCACAGTCCTCGTATCTACGTTTGTCGACTGGATGTTCAGCTTCCTCGTCGAGTCGGCTATACCCGACCGCGAGGCTCAAGCCGAGTTCTTTGGCCGCACGTTCGCTGTCTTCAACGGCCTGGGGCTTATTTTTCAACTTGCTGCGACCGGCGCGGTCCTTCGTCTGTGTGGGCTTGCCGGTGCCTTGGTGATCCTGCCGATGGGCATGGGGCTGGGCGCCGCCGGGCTCGTATTCCTGCCGGGATTGGTCACGGCTACCGCGGGCAAGGGCTTCGACATGACGCTCCGAAACTCGATCAACCAATCCGCGCGAGAGTTGCTCTACCTCCCCGTGCCGACAGCGCTCAAACAACGCGCTAAGCCGTTTATCGATGTCGTTCTCGCTCGGAGCGCGGATGGGGTGGCCGGGGTGTTGATCCTGCTCGGGACCGGCGCCGCTGGGACGGGGGTGCGACCGCTGGCGTTTATCACGTTGGCGCTGGTCGGCGTTTGGCTGGCCACGGTCGTGCGTGTCCGGGGGAGCTACCGCAGCGCGCTCGAACGGCTGTTGGCGGTACGTGACATCGACCTCGTCGAGGCCGCCGACGAGAGCTTGGACACCGAGGCGGTGCGCGAGCTCCGCGCCTCGCTGCGATCATCGGCGAGCGCAGCGGATGTTCATTACACGCTCGACTTGTTACGTGACTCTCCCGCTGGCAAGCTCCGCGGCGACCTCCTGAGATTGCTCGACCATCCCGACCCGACGGTGCAGGCACGAGCGATCGCCCGACTCTTGCCGGTCGCGAATTTCAGTGACGTGGGCCCCATCCGACCGCTGCTCGACGATTCGGACCCAACGGTGCGAGCACAGGCGACGATCCTCGCCAGCCGGTTTGAGCCCGAGCGCCAGTTGGCACGCATGGAAACGTGGCTCGAATCATCCGAGCCCAACGCCCTGGAGACAGCCTTGGCGTGCTTTCTGGCCCACGGTGGTCGAGAGCATGAACAAGCGGCGACCGACGCGCTGAACCGTTTGATCAGCGATACCGCCCCGGGAATGGCCCCGCAGAGGGCGGCCTGCGCTCGCGCGCTAGCTCGGCTGCCGAGCGACCACGGGCTTCAGGAACGGCTCGGCGCGCTCTTGGCGGATGACGACCCGGCGGTGGTTCGGGCGGCGATCTCGAGCGCCGGCGCGGCCCGCCGAGTCGAACTGCTGGAACCCCTGGTCCCGCACCTCGAGCCGGCGGACACGCGTCGTCTTGCGACGCGGGCGATAGCCGCGATGGGTGACGCCGCGGTGCCGCATCTCTCTGCGTTCCTCCGCGATCCAACTCTACCCCGACGGTGGTTGCCGAGTGTGTTTGTCGAGATCGCCACCCCGGCGGCCTTCTTCGCGCTCGCCGACGGGCTGCCGTTTCTGACTCAGACGGACGTGCGGCTGTCGACCCTCAAGGCGCTCAACAAGCTCCGCCGTCGGCATCCTTCGTGGGACCTACCGACGACCGTCATTCGGCGTCAGCTCAATGCCGAGCTATTCGAAGCCTATGACACCGAGCGCCAGATGCTCACGCTCTCTCGATTTGAGGATGGGCTGGACGCACAGGACGCTGAGAGCGCCAGCACGTATGCTTGGGCACTCAGCCTGCGCGGCGAGCGATCGGTCGAACGCGCGTTCCGGCTCGAGGCACTGCTGCACAGCCCGCGAACGATCTACTTCGCATATGCCGGCCTCGCGGGAGGCAGGTCAGAGCACGCAGCGCACGCCATCGAGCTGTTGGAAACCGCTCTCGACCGAGAGGACGCGCGAGTCGTCGTTCCGCTGATCGATGCCGATTATTCTCGGCCGCAGCGGGTCGACGCCGGGCGTCAGTGGTTTCAGCTGGAGGATGCACCGCTCGAGTCCGATCTGACGATCGTCCTGGAGCGCGGTCAACCATGGCTCAAGGCGTACGCCGCTCCGCTGGCCCGGCGCGTCGACGCAACGATTGACACCCGCGAACACGAGGAGCGAGTGGCCAGGTCAACAGTTGAGAAAGCGGCCGCCCTTCGGCATGCCAAGCTGATGCGTCATCTCGACGCCGACGATCTTCTGCAGCTGGCCGCGGTAGCTGAGGAGCGCTCCTTCGACCGCGATGAGCATCTGTTCTACGAGGGTGAGGCGGGTGAGTATCTGTACGTCGTATTGGATGGTGAGATTCGCGGCGAGCGGGGCGACCTGGCGGTCTTCCAGGCCGGCGCCGGCGACGTGATCGGCGAGTTCTCGATCCTCGACCAGCGACCGCGATCGGTGAGCATGGTGGCCACCAAACCGACGCAAACACTAGCCATTCACCGCGACGATATGATCCAGGTCATGGCCGACAACTACACGCTTGTCGAGGGGCTTTTCAGACACTTGACGCAGATCATTCGGGAAATGAACGAACTCGTCTACCCATCGCAGGAGTCGAAACCGCGCGATGACGATGTCTAGCAAGTCCGGTACTAGAGGTGGACGACCTCGCCGTGAACGTCCAGCGCGGCTTCCTTGATCGCCTCAGCCAGCGTGGGGTGGGCGTGAACGGTGAGTGCGATGTCCTCTGCGCTGGCTCGGAAGGCTGCCGCGGCCACCACCTCGGCGATCAAGTCTCCGGCCCTAGGCCCGAGGATGTGACAGCCCAGCATCCGATCGGAATGAGCGTCGGCGACCAACTTCACGAAACCGGTGGTGTCATTCATGCAGCGCGCCCGCCCGTTGGCTGAGAACGGGAAACGACCGACCCGGACGTCGTGACCGGCGGCACTGGCTTCCTCTTCCGATAGTCCAACAGTTGCGATCTCCGGGTGCGTGTAGACGACACCCGGTATCGGAAAGTAGTCCATCTCGCTGTCCTGCCCGGCGATCCGCTCAGCGACCACGACACCTTCTTCAGATCCCTTGTGGGCCAGCATCTTGCCGCCGATGACGTCGCCCACAGCGTAGATGTTCGGCGCGCTGGTCTGAAAATGCTGATCGACCTCGACAAATCCCTTCTCATCGGTGGTAACCCCAACGCGATCGAGGTTGAGCCCATCGGTTACCGGTCGCCGTCCGATCGCCACGAGCATCACGTCGGCCGACACCGTCTCGCCCTCTTCGCTGGCTGACAGCTCGACTGCTACGCCCTTGTCGGTCACCTTGGCAGCGGTGACGAGGGTCGACGTGCGGATGTCGAGCCCCTGCTTGGTGAACGCCTTGAACCCCCCTGCCGCGAGCTCGCCGTCCATCCCGGGGAGGATCGTATCGAGCGCTTCGACGATGGTCACCCGCGATCCAACCCGCTGGTACACTGAGCCCATTTCGAGTCCGATATATCCACCCCCGACGACGATCATGGACGTGGGGATCTGCTCCATCGCCAGGCCCTCGGTTGACGAGATGACGCGTTGGCCGTCGAACGGTGCTCCAGGCAACGCGATCGGCGCCGAGCCGGTAGCGATCACGGTCGAGCTCGCGCGCACCCGGCGGGTCGAGTCTTGACCGACAACCTTGATCAGACCTGGGTCGACGAACTCACCCGCGCCTCCGACATGCTCGATACCGTTCTTTCGAAACAGGTAGGCGACGCCTTTCGAGCTGGCCGAGACTACTCGCTTACGGTGCTTCTGCATCTTCGGCCAATCGACCGCCACGTCACCAACGACGATCCCGACCTTACTCGCACCTTCGCGGATCCACGCCAAATGCTCGGTCGCGTCGAGGAGCGCTTTGGACGGGATGCAGCCCACGTTGAGGCAGGTGCCACCCAATGCGTCGCGCTCGATGCACGCCACGCTGAGTCCGAGCTGGGCGGCTCGGATCGCCGCCACGTAGCCCGCCGGGCCGGACCCGATGATGGCTAAATCAACACTGAGATCGTCGGTCGAGTCAGGCACTTGTCACGCCTCCAAGAGGAGCCGTTCTGGGTCCTCGAGCAGCACACAAACTCGTCTCAAGAACTGCACCGCAGGCGTCCCATCCACGAGTCGATGATCGTACGACAAGCCAAACCACATCATCGGTCGAATCACGACCTTGCCATCGACAGCTGTTGGTCGCTCTTGGATCTTATGGATCCCGAGCACCGCCGATTCGGGCTGGCTTATGATCGGCGTGGACAGCAGCGCCCCAAAACCGCCGGCGTTCGAGAGCGTAAACGTGGCGCCCTGGATATCACTCATCTCGAGCTTCCGTTCGCGTGCTCGCGTGGCCAGGTCGTCAATCGCCCCGGCGATCTCGACGACCGATTGCCGGTCAGCGTGCTTGACGACCGGGACCACGAGACCCGGTTCGGTATGGACGGCCACGCCGATGTGGTAGTAGCGGTGATAGACGATGTCCTGGCCATCGATCGAACCATTCACCTGCGGGAACTCCTTGAGGGCTGCAATCGCGGCCTTCATGATGAATGGCATATACGTCAGTTTGAACCCGTACTCGGTCGCGAACGCCTCCTTGATCCGGGTTCTCAGCTCGACCAACGCCCCAAAGTCGCACTCGTCGACGGTCGTGACATGAGCCGCGGTGTGCTTTGACTCTGCCATTCGGTGCGCGATCGTCTTTCGTATCGGCGTCATCGGCACACGCTCGATCGGCTCATCGGCGGCGTAGTCGCGAGCGGGAGAGGGCGTCGATGCGGGCACTGGAGCGGGCGCTGCGGGCGCTGCCGGCGCCACCGAAACAGCAGCACCTGACGCTACGTACGCCAACACATCGTCCTTCGTCACCCGACCCCCGCGGCCACTTCCAACGATCTGGCTCAAATCGAGCTTGTGCTCCAGAGCGAGCTTGCGGACGGCGGGCGACGTCTTGGCGCCTTCGGGGACAACCGCCTCGGGAGCGGCGGGTGGCGGCGGCGCTGCCACCGGCTCTCGTGGGGCGACCGGTTCCGGCGCGGCAGCGCTCTCCTCTCGCTGGTCAGGAGCTGCCGGCGCGCTCGGACCCGAGGCTGCGATCTCGGTCGCGTCCTCGCCTTCCACGGCGATCAAGCCCAACACCGAGCCCACCGCCACGACTTCACCCTGGCCACGATCGATCCGGGCCAACGTGCCACCGCGGAACGCCGTCACCTCGACGTTGATCTTGTCGGTCTCCAACTCGACCACCGCTTCGTCCGCCTCGACCGGGTCGCCCACGTTCTTGAGCCACTGCCCCACAATCGCTTCGGGCACGCTCTGGCCGAGTGAGGGGACCGTGATCTCTAGCGGCATCGTGTGGCCTCTACGTCTCGACCGCGGTCTTGAGCGCCGCGGCGATCTGCGCCGTTGACGGCATGTAGTGCTCTTCCATCGTGCGGGCCGCCGGAAACGACGTGTTGTAACCCGCCACGCGGGTGATCGGCGCGTCGAGCTCCCAGAAACACTCCTCGGCCAGTATGGCCGCAATCTCTCCGCCAATTCCACCCACCTTCGGCGCCTCATGCACGATTACGGCCTTGCCGGTCTTGGCGATCGACTCGATCACCGTCGACTTGTCGAGGGGAAGCAACGTCTTGAGATCGATCACTTCGACCTCGATCCCGTCCTCGGCCAACTGATCAGCGGCTTCAAGACACAACTGGTAGGTGTAGCCAAATGAGATCGCAGTTACATGTGAACCCGTCCGAGCGACTTCGGCCTTGCCGATCGGTGTCAGCGTCTCATCTCCATCTGGCAGGTCGTCCTTCAGCGATCGATACAGCTTCTTGTGCTCCCAGTAAAGCACCGGATCCTGGCTGCGGATCGCCGAGCGGAGCAGGCCAGCCGCGTCACGCACCGAGCCAGGCGCAACCATCACCAGCCCGGGTGTGTTCATGAACCACGCCTCATTCGACTGCGAGTGGAAAACACCACCGCCGACACCGCCACCGTACGGGCAGCGGAGGGTAATCGGCATCTCGAACGCACCCCGCGTGCGCCAGTAGTAGCGAGCCACCTGTTGAACGATCTGATCGAACGCCGGGCTGATGAAATCTGCGAACTGGATCTCCGGTAGCGGTCGGCAACCCACCATCGCAGCCCCAACGGTCATCCCTGCGATCAGAGATTCCGAGATCGGGCTGTCGACAATCCGATCGGGGCCAAACTCTTCCAGCAACCCTCGCGTGGCCTTGAAGACTCCGCCGTAGATGCCGGTGTCCTCGCCGATCAAAAACGTCGTCTCGTCGCGCGTCATCTCTTCGTGCAGGGTTCGGTTGATCGCATCGATGTAGGTGATCTCAGCCATTGGCGCCGCCGGGATTTCGGTCGCCAAACTCAAAGCCGGGATACGCCTCGGCGTAGACGTGGCTCTGGTACGCGTCCGGGGCCGGGCGCGGGCTGTTCTCGGCGAAATCGACCGCTTCCTCGATCTCGGCCTCGATCCGCATGCGCACCTCGACCAGAGCGTCGTCGTTCAGAACCTTGTGCTCGCGGAGGTACTGCTCGTATCGCGGTATAGGGTCGCGCTCCATCCAGTGCGCGACCTCGTCGTCGGAACGGTAATCCGCCGGATCGATATCGGAGTGACCGTGCCAACGGTATGTTTTCATCTCGATCAGCGTCGGGCCTGCCCCACTGCGAGCACGCATCAACGCCTCGCGCGTCGTGTTCCAGGTTTCAACAACATCGTTCCCATCGATCGACACGCCCGGGAAACCGTAAGCGTCGGCGCGGTGATTCAGATCCGTGAGCGCAGTCGTCAGCGCCACCGGCAGCGACTCCGCCCAGAGATTGTTCTGGACGACGTAGACGATCGGGAGCCGGTGGACACCGGCGAAGTTGCACGCTTCGTGGAAATCGCCGTGGGCAGTGGCCCCATCGCCGCAGAACGCGACCGCTACGTTGTCCTTCTTGAGCATCTTGTAGCCAAACGCGGCGCCGGTAGCAGCGATCCAGTTCATGACGATTGATGTCGACGGGTTCATCACCCAGAACTCCGGATGCCAATAGTGGCACGCCGTGTAGCGACCGCCGTCCGGCGAATCGACGCGATTGTAGACTTGGGCGGTGAGGTACTTGAGCGGCACTCCCTTGCCGGTCGAGGCGCCCAGGTCGCGGTGCGACGGCCCGACAAAATCCTGCTTATCGAGCTGGTATGCGATCACCACATCGCACGCTTCCTGCCCGATCTGAGAGTAGAACGTGCCCTCGAAGCGTCCTTGGCGAAACAGCTTTCGCATGCGGGCGTCGAATTCGCGCGTCTTCAACAGACGCTCGAACAACTCGAGCTTCCGCTCGTCGGTGCAACCCTCCATCTCGCCGGTCAGGCGATACTTGGCGGGAAAGGAGAACTGGGTTTCCTGTTCTTCGGCCATCAGGATGTTGTGGCGTCTAGCCCGTCTCTGCGAGGTTTGTCAAACCGCTCGCCAAGCGACTTCTTAACAGTTGGCGGTCGGCGCGATAAGAGCTTCTGACGAGCGGGCCGGCTTCGACGTGGGCGAACCCCATCGCTTCTCCTTGCTGAGCGAGCTCCCGAAACTCGTCGGGGTGCACAAACCGGTGAACTGGCAGGTGCCACTCGGACGGGCGCAAATACTGACCGATCGTCAAGATGTCGACGCTGCGCTCAACCAAGTCGCGCATCACCGTCAATACCTCGGATGTCTGCTCCCCCAATCCGAGCATCATGCCGGTTTTTGTAACCACCCACGGTGCCCGCGCGTGCGCTCTCTCCAGCAGTTCGAGCGAGGTTTCGTACACACCCCCGCCACGCGCTCGCCGATAGAGCCGCGGCACGGTTTCGATATTGTGGTTGAGCACTTCCGGTCGGGCATCGAGCACGGTTCTGAGCGCTGACGGGTTCCCCTGAAAGTCCGGCACCAACGTTTCAACAACCGTTCCCGGCGATCGCTCACGAATTCGGCGGGTGCAATCACCAAAAACTCCTGCTCCGCCGTCTGCGAGATCGTCACGGTCGACCGACGTGATTACCACGTACGACAACCCCATGCGCACAACAGCATCCGCCAACCGACTTGGTTCCTCGAGATCGAGCTCGGTTGGCATTCCCTTGTTGACGGCGCAGTAGCGGCACCCACGCGTGCAGGTGTCACCTAGGATCATGAACGTGGCGGTCCCGTGGCCCCAACACTCACCGATGTTTGGGCAGTGCGCTTCCTCACAAACGGTGTGCAGACCCTGCTCGCGAACGATCTGCTTGACGCCCACGTAGTGTGGGCCTCCCCCAGCCCGGATCTTGAGCCAGTCGGGTCGCCGCTGCCGAATCGCAGAGCTACGCGTCATTTTGGCCCCCGAACACTCTAGAGAACGAACGGGCGAGAGCGTCCTCGACCGCGTCACGATCGATGTCGCGTCGAAGCAGTTTTTCCATCGACGTGACTCGCTTGTCGGTGATCCCGCACGGAACGATCAAGTCGAAGTACGACAAATCAGTGTCAACGTTGAGCGCGAACCCGTGGTGGGTAATCCATCTCGATACTCGAACCCCGATCGCCGCCAGCTTGGCGTCTCCCACCCAAACACCAGTCAGGCCTGGGACACGACCGGCATCGATCCCAAACTCCGCCACCGCGCGCACGATTACCTCCTCGAGGTCCCTCAGGTAACGGTGTAGGTCGCGCTTCCGTCGCGTCAGGTCGACGATGGCGTATCCCACGACCTGACCAGGACCATGAAACGTGACGTCGCCACCACGATCGGTCTCGACGAACTCGACCCCGCGGGCCGACAGCTCGCGAAGCGACCCAACCAGGTGTTCAGGTCGGCCTCCGCGGCCCATGGTGATGACAGGTGGGTGGGACAGCAGCACGAGCGTGTCCGGGATCCGCCTCTGGCGTCGTGCCGCCAGCAACTGGCGCTGGAGCGCCCAGGCCTGTCGGTACCCCACCCGGCCCGACCGGCGGACCTGGGCCGCGGCCTGGAGTGATCCCGACAGAACGGATTCAGCCATCGAGGTCGGCCGATGGACGGTGGCTATCGCGTGCGCGTCGATGACGTCCAAGGTATTGCGGCCGCCATCGACCACGCAACGGGCCCACCGGCATTAGTACGATTACGTACTAACCGCCCCCCACACCTTGAAGAGTGTCAGTACAGCGGTCTGGCGCAAACGGTGCCAGATCGACTGGTGGCTCTAGGCCGATTGCCAGCGCGGCCACCGCTTCGGCAGTGATCGGGGCGAGGAGGATACCGTTGCGGTAGTGACCGGTAGCGTACACCAGCCCACCGATATCCGGGTCGGGACCCACGATTGGGAGCGCGTCGGGTGTGCCCGGCCGGATCCCCGCCCACGCGCGCAGCCGATCCGCATGTTTCAGCACCGGAACATACTCGGCGGCGGCTGCCACTAGCCCCTCAATGGCCGTCTCATCTACGGTTACATCGAACCCAGCCCGTTCGACCGTGGCACCGATCAGCACCCGGCTATCGCCGCGCGGCACGCAGTAGGCTCCGTGTCCCCCCACGGTATGCGTCAAGCCCGCCACCCGCCCATCCACCGCCACCATTTGGCCTTTGACCGGCAACACGTCCAGCCGCCGCGGGAGCCCCTCGACGCTTCCGCTCCATGCCCCTGCAGCGACCACCACCAGATTCGCCGCCTGATAGTCAGTGGCACCGTCCAATCGCTCCGTTCGAACGCCCGTCACCCGGCCGGCTGCGGTGTCGACCCCAACCACCCGGCAGTTCACCTCGAGTCGCACCTGAGGTTCGGCCGCGACGGCCCGAGCGGCCGCACCGACCAGGGCCACGGCGTCGACCTGGTGGTCATCGGGAAGCAACAGCCCGCCCTCGATACCGGCGGCCAACGAAGGCTCCAGCCGACGGGCGGCGTCATGGTCGACGAACTCCGCAGCCAACCCACGGGCCGCGTGGGCGGCAGCCGCAGTCGCCAGCACCCCGGCTCGCGTCGGTTCGGTCGCAACGACAAGCGTGCCACGGGCTCGGTACTCGATCTCCAATCCCGTTTCGCGACTCAGCGACTCGACCAGGCTCGGGTACCGGTCCCGCCCCGCGAGGCAGAAGGTGAGCATCGTCTCGGCTCGGGCCGAGCTCTCGGCCAGCAACCCCTCGGCCGCCTCCATCTGAGGTGAGAGCATCCCGGCCGCGGCCGTCGACGCGCGGCTACCCAGCTCGGCATCGCGCTCGATTAGCGCCACACCCAGCCCCGCAGCCACCAGCGCCCGTGCAACGAGGCACCCCACTAGCCCCCCACCCACGACGACAGCGTCAACCGCACCCCGGTAGACCATTGCAGGACCGATCCTTAGTTTGGTTAGTCTGCCATGATGATCATCGCGAACCCGCGCGCCGGGCACGGGAAAGGCGGCAAGAACGTAGCGCAGCTCGCGTGCATAATCCGGCGCCGCGGCCTTGATTGCAGACCGGTCCTTACCGAATACCCCGGCCATGCCACCGAGCTGGCCCGACGCGCGGCGGAGGCGGCCGAACCGCGCTTGGCGGTTATGGGGGGCGACGGAACGGTTGGCGAGGTCGTAGAGGGACTAGTGGGCTCCGACACTGAGTTGGCGGTCGTCTCGGTAGGCACCGGCAACGACGTCGCCCGGAGCCTCGGCCTACCGCTCAACGATATCGAGGCTAGCCTCGA
>DAOWHI010000071.1 GCA_030641505.1 Gemmatimonadota bacterium
CGCAGCCAAAGACGGCGCAGGTCGACCCGGCTTCGACCTCGGTCTTCCACAGCGCCGCCGCCAACCCTGTGGTGGCACCGCAGGCGAGCATGCACACGGTCTCGAGATTGGCCGCCGGATCGATCTTGGCGAGCGCGATCGCCGGCATCACGGTGTACTCGGCAAACGTACTGGTGCCCATGAAGTGACGCATCGGCTCACCGTCGCGCGACAGCCGCGGCGTACCATCGGGGAGGTACCCTTTTCCCTGCTGCTCGCGAATCGCCAAACAGATATTCGTCTTGCCGCTCTTGCAATGGATGCATTCGCCACACTCGGGCGAAAAGAGCGTGATCACGTGATCGCCGGGCTGAACGAGCGTTACCCCCTCTCCCACCTCCGCTACCACGCCGGCGCCTTCGTGACCGAGCACACACGGGATGTACCCGCCCGGATCAGCGCCGCTGGCGGTATACAGATCGGTATGGCACACGCCGCAAGCGTGAACCTTGACCAGCACCTCGCCTTTCTTGGGCGACGCCAGGTCGACATCCTGGACAACCAACGGCTGGCCGAACTCCTCAAGGACGGCGGCACGCATTTTCATCGATTCTGTCTCCCTGATGAATCCCTCGCGGCTTTTCGATCGAGGTTATCTAGTTTAACCTCCGCGCTCATGGGGTCCACGCGACAGAAGGCAGGTTCATGAATCCAGGCAAGAGCGCGCTCTTATGGGCCTCGCGGAGCCCTCGGCTCAAACGCACCGTACCTCGCCTCCCCCCGGTCCGCAGGGCGGTCCGCCGCTTCATGCCCGGGGAGGACGTCGAGGCGGCCCTGGAGGTCAGCAAACAACTCTCGGGTTTGGGGATGACCACGATCATCACCAGGCTCGGGGAGAACCTGAGCGAGCTGACTGAGGCCGATGGAGTCACCGCTCATTATTTGCGAGCGATCGATCGCATCAACGAGCGAGGACTCAAGACCGAGGTCTCGATTAAGTTAACCCAGCTCGGTCTCGATCTCGATCACGACTACGCGTATCAGAAACTCGAGTCGCTCATCGAGCACGCCGGTCAGAAGGACAATTGGGTGTGGATCGACATGGAAATGAGCGACTACGTGGACGTTACTCTCGAACTCTATCGACGCGCGCGCCAACGGTTCTCGAACGTCGGGATCTGCCTGCAGTCCTATCTCTATCGCACGGTTGACGATCTCAACGACTTGATCTCGCTGAACCCGGCGATTCGGTTGGTAAAGGGAGCCTACATGGAGCCCAAGAACGTCGCGTTCCCTCGAAAACAAGACGTCGACAACAATTTCATGACGTGCGCTGAGATCATGTTGCCGCACATCAGTAATGGGCTGCGTGCTGCCTTTGGTACGCACGACGTGCCGCTCCTCGAGCGAGTCGTCCAACGGGCCCGATCCACGGCCATCGCCTCGGATGCGTACGAGATTCAGATGTTGTACGGGATCGGTGTCCGGGACCAGCGCCGACTGGCCGAGAAGGATCACCATGTTCGCGTCCTGATCAGCTACGGCCCTGACTGGTACCCGTGGTACATGCGCAGATTAGCCGAGCGGCCAGCAAACGTGATGTTTGTGCTCAAAAACCTGTTCTAGGAGTCATCAAAATGCCACAGCGCGCCTTTATCACCGGCATTACCGGGCAGGACGGATCGTACCTCTCCGAGTTCCTCTTGGCCAAGGGATACGACGTGCATGGGCTCATCCGGCGCTCGTCCACTTTTGGCACCGAGCGTATCGATCACATGTACCTCGATCCCCACATCGAGTCCGCGCGGCTGTTTCTCCACTATGGAGACCTAAGCGACAGCACCACGCTCACCCGACTGCTTCACGAGATTCAACCGACCGAGATCTATAACCTCGGGGCCCAGTCCCACGTGGCCGTCTCGTTTCTGAACCCGATCTACACCGTGGATGTCGACGCGCTCGGTACGCTGCGATTGCTCGAGTCGATACGCCAGCTTGACGAGCCGGTACGATTCTACCAGGCATCTTCTTCGGAGATGTACGGCAAGGTGGCCGAGGTGCCTCAAAACGAGGAAACCCCGTTCCACCCGCGGAGCCCCTATGCGGTAGCAAAGGTCTACAGCTTCTGGCAGACGCCCAACCACCGTGAGGCCTACGGCATGTTCAACTGCAACGGCATCCTGTTTAATCACGAGTCGCCTCGCCGAGGCGAGACGTTCGTAACGCGGAAGATCACCCGAGCCGTAGCACGAATTAA
>DAOWHI010000022.1 GCA_030641505.1 Gemmatimonadota bacterium
CGGCATACCGATGCAGCAGACTTTTACGCGTTCGCGCGGAGAGTTCGAATTCCACAACCTCAAACCAGGCCAGTACGTGGTGGAAGTTGCAGAGAAAGGCTACCAGGTAGCTCGCCAGACCGTGGATCTTTTCTTCGGCTCCCGGCCCCGCGTTACCTCAGCTCTCAACTCGACTGAGCATGGGTAGCTATGTTGGGCCGGGGAAATCCGCTAGACTCGTGAGTAGGGATGTCCCCACCTGAAAGGAGTTCTGCCGATGCGTGTGGTCATCTCTCTTTTAATGGCAACGGCGATAAGCGGTAGCCTGAGCCTCTTATCCGGACAGACCCCAATCACCGCCAAAATGGTCGCCGCTGGCGGCGAGGTTTTCGCTGGTGATGCCGGCTGCAAGATGTGTCACGGGGCGGATGCCAAGGGAGTCAAGAACATGACCGGCGACATGACCGACGCTGAGTGGAGGTTCGCCACGGGTGGCACGCTCGAAGCGCTGGTGAAGGCGATTAAGCAGGGCGTCTCATCGGAGAAGACAGGTGGGCTGGCGATGCCGGCGGCTGGCGATAAGCTCACCGATGAACAGGTCAAGGCGGCTGCCGCCTACATCCTGAGCCTCGGCCCTAAACCTGCCGCCAAAAAAGCAGAGTAGGCGAGCGGATACCGAGGGTAAGCGAAAGGCCATCGTCCCTAAACCTCTCCCAAGCGTCTTGAACGACATTCGGGTCGTTGCGGCGACGCTAACCGTAGCTGGTTTGGTCGCGTTGTCGCCGCAATCGACTTGGGCGCAGGCGCTCACCGGTCCCACCCAGAGCGCAACCGCGGGGGCGCGCGTCTTTGGGGCCAAGGAGTGCGTGCGCTGCCATACGATTGATGGGCAGGGCGGTACCGGAGGGCCTGATCTGGGCCGCGCCCGGGAGGCCCGGTCGCTCTACGATCTGGCTGCCGATATGTGGAACCACGTTCCGCAAATGTTCGAGCGAATGCGCGAGCTCGGTATCGGGTGGCCGAGTCTGAATCGGGAAGAAGCTGGCGATCTCGTCGCGTTTTTGTTCACAATCGACTACTTCGATCCGGCCCCCGATACGGAGAATGGTCGGCGTCTGTTCTCCGACAAACGATGTGTGGTGTGTCATCAGGTTGGCTGGGTTGGCGGAGTCGTCGGTCCGAACCTCGACTACTTCGCCGAGTACGGATCGCCAATTCAGATCGCATCCGCGATGTGGAATCACGGCCCCGCCATGAGCGACGTGCTTCAAACCAAAGGGATCGAGCGGCCGACATTCACCGGCTCACAGCTGATCGATCTCATTGGGTATATCGGCTCGAACGTGACGACTCCCTTAGATCAAAGAGTTGCTGTTCTGCCGGGCAGAGCAGAGGAAGGGCGAACGCTGTTTACCGAAAGGCGGTGCATCCAGTGCCACAGCATTCGAGGCCAGGGTGGCCGGGTGGCGCCTGATCTCGCCGGGCGATCGGCGCACCAGAGCCTGACCGAGTTCGCGGCGGCGATGTGGAACAAGCAGCCCGCGATGCTGGCGACGATGCGCGCCCGTGAGATCTCCGTTCCCCAGCTTCAGCCCGAGGAGATGGCCGATCTAGTCGCCTATCTGTACTCCGTTCGCTACTTCGCCGGTTCGGGCACCTCTCAACTCGGGCGGACTCGTGTCCGTCAGAAAGGTTGTCTCGCCTGCCACTCGCTTGATGGAAGCGGTGCAACCGCAGCACCTGACCTTGCGCGAATCGCACCACTCGGGTCCCCGGCCGAGGTGATGTCGGTCCTGTGGAACCACGCCCTGATCGACGCGGACGCCGGCGATCAGCCTCGCCGGTGGCCAACGTTCTCAGCGGCTGAGATGGCCGATCTCGCAGCCTTCCTCCAGTCGGCACGTTGATGCGGTTCGGATTCAAGGGCGCACCGCTGTTGGGCCTGTCGCTGATCCTTGTCTGGTCGCAGACGGCTGTGGCGCAATCCGAGCAGGACAGCTGCTCGACGTGCCACCGGGTGCTTCCCGACGAGCGTCTCTCGGCTCCCGCCGAGCAGTTCTCCGATGACATTCACGCAACGAAAGGGTTCATCTGCATTGCCTGCCACGGTGGAGATGCAACGATCGTCGGGCCGGCAGCAATGGACCCAGCGAAAGGGTACATCGGTGCGCCGCAGCGCCAGCAAGTGCCGGCGCTTTGCGGCCGCTGCCATTCGAACGCACAGTTCATGAGACGCTTCAACCCCGCGCTTCGCGTGGATCAGGTGGTTGAATTCGAAACCTCGGTGCATGGCCAAAGGCTGCTGAGCGATGGCGATCCCAATGTTGCAACCTGTACCGACTGCCACACGGCGCACTCGATCAAACCGGTTTCCGACCCCAGGTCGAGCGTCCACCCGCTTCGCGTGCCAGCGACATGCGGTGGGTGTCATGCCGATGCAGAGCGCATGGCACGCTACGATATCCCGACCGACCAGCTTGATCTGTATCAGACGAGCATCCATTGGGAGACGATCAGCGAAGGCGGCGACCTCTCGGCCCCGACTTGCAACGATTGCCATGGCAATCACGGCGCCGCACCTCCTGGACTCTCATGGGTGGGGAATGTCTGCGCGCAATGCCATTCCATGATGGCGGAGCTTTTCAGCGAGAGCCGGCACTCGAGGGTGTTCGCCCTGTTGGGCAACCCGGGTTGTGCCACGTGCCACCGGAACCACGACATCCACCCAGCATCGGACGAGATGCTGGGACTCGGAGAGGGTGCGGTTTGCGCCAACTGTCACTCTGCCGATGATCAGGGTGGGCAGACCGCGGGGGCACTCCGCATGGCTATCGACTCGCTGCGCACGACGACCGAAGAAGCCCACTCGATACTGCTCCGAGCAGAGAACTCCGGGATGGAGGTCAGCCAGGCCTTGTTTGCGCTGAACGGTGCTCAGGATGCCTTGGTTAAAGCCCGTGCGACCATTCATTCGTTCGATGTAGAACAGGTCAACGCCGAAGTTGGGGCCGGGTTGGAGATCGTGACCGAGGTTCGATCGCGGGGAGAGCAGGCGCTCTCGGACCTCCGGCTGCGACGCGTGTGGCTCGCGGTCTCCGTCGTCATCATCGTGGCACTCATCGTGGGGCTGGTCATGAAGATCCGAGAGATGGAGCATGGAGGGGGTCGCATATGAACGACGGAACGAAGCCGCCGGAACCATCGCGCCGGAAGTTTCTCAACTGGCTGCTGGGCACGAGTGTCGGTGGACTCATGCTGGCGATGGGTTTCCCCGTCAGCCGCTATCTGATCCCGCCGGAGGCCGCCGAGTCGGCGACGGCAACGGTGAGACTGCCATTCAAGCCTGAGGAGATACCGCCGAATACCGCCAAGATATTCAAGTTTGGAAACCGACCAGGGATCTTGGTTCGCACCCCTGCCGGTGAGCTACGCGCCTTCTCGGCTACCTGTACCCACTTGGCGTGCACCGTTCAATACCGTGAGGAGCTCGGTCACATCTGGTGCGCTTGCCACAACGGTCACTTTGACCTCACTGGACAGAACATCGCCGGCCCGCCACCGCGTCCACTCGAGGCCTTCGTGGTCAACGAAACGGCTGATCAAATCGTCGTGAGCAAAGGCGCTTGAGCATGCTCGCGCGTCCGAACTGGCTCGGCGACCGAGAGTGGCTCGGCGACGTGTGGAAGTGGTTGGACGCGCGACTTGGCCTCTCGTACGTCCAACAGATCGCCAAGAAGAAGGATGTCCCCGTCCACCGTCATACGATCTGGTATTACTTGGGAGGAATGACGCTCTTCCTCTTCATGTTGCAGGTCGCTACCGGCGTGCTGCTCCTGTTCTATTATCGTCCCAGCGCGGAAGAGGCGTACGAGTCGATCCAGTTCTTGATGGCCGAGGTGGAGTTTGGTTGGCTCGTTCGCTCGATCCACGCCTGGGCGGCCAACCTGATGATCCTCACCGTTTTCATCCATCTCTTCAGCGTGCTGCTCCTGAAGGCGTACCGGTCGCCACGCGAGATCACTTGGCTGTCTGGGGTGGCTCTGCTCGGGTTGTCGATTACGTTCGGTTTCACCGGTTACCTGCTGCCTTGGAACGAGCTCGCCTATTTCGCGACTCGGGTCGGGACCGAGATCATCGGCGTGGTACCGTTTGTCGGGTCCTTCTTTCTGAGCGTCCTCCGCGGTGGGACGGACGTCTCCGGCGCCACGCTCACGCGGTTCTACGCGATCCACGTCGCATTGCTCCCGGCCGCCGCCGCCATTTTTCTCGGGCTTCACTTGTTCCTGGTTCAGAAGCACGGCATGAGCATCCCCGATAGTGCCGAGGGGGGTGACGGCAAAGGGCGAGCCATGCCGTTCTTTCCCAACTTTCTGCTGCGAGATCTGATCGGTTGGCTGTCGGTATTTGCGATCATAGCCGCCCTGGCGGCTTTCTTCCCGGCCGAGCTTGGCGTCAAGGCCGATCCTTTCCAGCCCGCTCCCGTCGGTATCAAGCCCGAGTGGTACTTCATGTTCATGTTCCAGTCCCTCAAGTACCTGCCACCCCATATCCTGTTCATGGAAGGCGAAGTCGTCGGCGTGTTCGCCTTTGGATTAGCGGGAGTTCTGTTGCTGCTCGTTCCATTTCTTGATCGGCGCAGCATACGCGGTGAGCGCGAACGGTTGTTCATCTGGCTCGGTATCGCCGCCATTGCGTTTATCATCGTGCTGACGATCCTCGGCTACACAGCCAACCCTACACAGTAGCTTCCACCAAGGGACTGAGGTTGGTCGCTAGCGTCGATCCGCGAGAGCTCCTCAAACGACCCTTTGATCCGACCGAGTGCGAGCGAATCCGCGAGCTCTGGAAAGCGCACTCGATCGCCGAAGACGATCGGGATTTGGATGGGTTGATCGCCACGCTGACCCCCGACTGTGTGTACGAGATCGTCCCGACCGGCCACCGTTGGGAGGGTCACGCCGGGGCGCGCGACTTCTACACCCAGCTTCTCGGCGCTTTTCCGGATGTCGACTTCGCGCTTACGAACATCGTGATCGGACCGCAGGGCGTCTGTGAGGAGGCCCGGCTGACCGGCACCCACGCTGGCGACTGGCTCGATTTTCAGGCCACCGATCGCAGCGTCGACTTCACGGTAATCATCTTTTTCCCCTGGGATCCCGAGCGACGCCTGTTCCGCGGCGAGCGAGTGTACTTCGACCCGCGGGAGGCAGGGTTGGCCGCTCATTCGTAGACGTCGGAGTCGCTGGTAGGAGCCAGTGTCACGGCCGTGACCCCCGACATTCTCATCGTTATCGCCGTCTTGGTCGGCGCCATCGTCCTGTTCTTGACCGAGCGGATGCGCGTCGACGTGGTGGCGCTTCTGGTGCTGCTGAGCCTGACCCTGCTGGGTGTGATCACGCACCGGCAGGCGCTCCAAGGGTTCTCCAACGAAGCCGTCATCACCATCGCTTCGGTACTGGTGCTCTCCGGTGGGCTCATGCGAACCGGCGTCGCCAACATCCTCGGCCAGCGTGTGCTGCGCTTGGCGGGCGATCAGGAAACCCGCCTGTTGGTCGTGATGATGCTCTCGGTCGGGCTCATGTCGGGCGTGATCAACAACATCGCCGTGGGAGCGCTGATGCTGCCGGCCGTTCTCGATATCGCCCGGCGCACGGCTCGTCCGCCATCCATGTTGCTGATGCCGCTCGCGTTTGGCTCGCTACTGGGCGGGCTGACGACGTTGATCGGCACGAGCCCAAACATCTTGATCAGCGGCGCACTATCCGACGCTGGGCTGCGCCCTTTTTCGTTTTTTGACTTCACGCCGGTGGGGTTGATCGTTCTGTCGGCAGGCACGGCCTACATGGCTGTCGTCGGCCGCCGCTTGTTGCCAACTCGGGACATGACGCGCCAGACGACGCGCGGAACCCAAGAGTTGGACCAGGCTTACCAGCTGCCGAAGGTGTTGTTTACGCTCGAGTTGCCATCGGGATCGGCGTTGGCGGGCAAGACCTTGGCCAACGTCCGCCTTCGTCCAGCGCTGGGCATCAACGTCATGGCGATCGTCCGTGATGGCGAAACGATGCTGGCTCCGGGTGCCCAGGCGGAGCTTCGGGCGGGCGATAAGCTCGTCGTCGAGGGCAGCTCCGAGCGATTAGACGCTCTCCGGGGCTGGCGGCAGCTGCAGCTGGAGAAAGAGTGGCACGTCGAGCGCGATTTGGTCGCGGCTCTAAGGTTCGCCGAGTTGAGGGTGGCCGAGGGATCGGATCTTGTTGGTCGGACCCTCGAAGAAGTCGATTTCCGCGGACGGACGGGTGTGCTCGTCGTGGCGATCACTCGCGACGGGCGCGTTCGCCTAACTCGTTTGCGGTGGATCGCCCTCAAAGCCGACGATCGCCTCCTCGTCGTCGGGATCCCGGAGCGCGTCGAGGCGCTCGCCGAACGCGACAGCTTCGCGGGCCACCGTGCGCTAAAGGCTGATGAGGTCGCGCGGATCTACGCGCTGCGGCGGCGGTTCTTGGCGATCCGCGTCCCCCAAGAGTCACGGTTGGTGGGGATGTCGCTGACGGAAACTCGGTTGCGCGATGCTTTCGGACTTTCGGTCGTGGGGATCCTGCGCGATAGCGAAACCCGCCTCCTGCCCGACCCCACCGAGATCCTGCGAGTCGGTGATCTGTGCCTTGTCGAGGGCCGGCAGAGGGATTTCGAGAACCTCGAAGCGATGCAGCAACTCAAGATCGACGAGCAGAGTCCCCCGACGATCGAGACGCTCGAATCAGACGACGTGGGTCTGGCCGAGGTCGCGCTGGCGCCGCGCACTCGATTGAGCGGCAAGACGCTACGCGAGATTGACTTCCATGAGAAGTACGGATTGACAGTCGTCGCGGTTTGGCGCGAGGCGGAATCCTTTACGATGAACTTGCGCGACATGGCGTTGAAATTCGGTGACGCGCTGCTCGTTTATGGACCACGCGAGAAGCTGACCCTTCTCGCCAAAGAGCGGGATTTTCTCGTCCTGACCGAAGTGGCACGGGAAGCGCCGCGCGAACACAAGGCTCCGGTGGCGGCGCTGATCATGGCGGGGGTCATCGTGTCGGTCGTCGTCGGGCTCCTGCCGATCTACATCGCGGCCTTGGCCGGCGCGACCGCGATGGTCGTGACCGGATGTTTGACCGCCAGCGAGGCGTACGCATCCGTGGAGTGGAAGGCAGTGGTTCTTATCGCGGGGATGCTTAGCCTGGGCGTGGCGATGCACCAATCAGGCGCGGCCCAGATGATCTCCAGTAGCGTGTTGGGCTCCGCTGCCACCTTCGGGCCGCACGCCTTGATTGCGGGGCTGTTTGTGATTACCGCTCTGGCCGCTCAAATCATGCCGACCGCGGTCGTGGCGGTGTTGATGTCTCAGATCGCGCTCAGCAGTGCGGGTGATCTGGGTCTCTCACCGCACGCGCTTCTGATGGTGGTCGCGGTCGGCAGCTCGGCGGCCTTTATGAGCCCGGTCGGCCACCCGGTCAACCTGCTGGTGATGGGAGTCGGTGGCTACCGATTCACCGACTACACCCGGGTTGGGTTGCCGCTGGTCCTGCTGTTGTTGCTGATCGTCGTGTTCATTCTTCCGCTGATCTGGCCCCTGAGCGGGTAGACGGGGCGCGCCCCCCCATAGGGGCTTGACAGGAACCGAAAAAAGACCGAAAATAGGGCTCCCATGATCGGGACAATCGAGGCCGCCCCGCCTCAAAGCCGCGGTATCGCCCACCTGGCACGCACCGGCACGACCCTGCACGCCAAGCGGCAGGTCGACTACCGGACGCTCCCATCGAGGAGCGTCCTCAACCGGTGTGACTCCCCCCGAGTCCACTTCCAGTGGACGATCAACCCCTACCGCGGCTGCGAGATCGGCTGCAAGTATTGCTACGCCCGGTACACCCACGAGTTCATGGACCTGACCCCGGTGACATTCGAAGAGCAGATCTTCGCCAAGGACAACGTCGGCGAGCTGTTGCGGCGTGAGCTCCATCAGGTAAAACCGGGCGAGTCGATCGCGATCGGCACGGTAACCGACCCCTATCAGCCGGCCGAGAAACGGTACCGCCGGACGCACGCGATCCTGAGCGTGCTGGCGGATTGGGAAGGGCTTGATTTCTCGATCACCACCAAGTCCAATCTAGTGACGCGCGACCTGGAGCTGTTGCAGCGTTTGGTCGTGCGTCATCGGCTGGGCGTAAACGTCACCATCACCACCGTCGACCGCCGTCTGGCGCACGCGCTGGAACCAAAAGCGCCGCGGCCGGACTTGCGACTCAAGACGGTGAGCGAGTTGGCCGCAGCCGGCGTCCCGGTCGGCGTCTTCGCTATGCCGGTCCTACCCGGGATCACCGATGACCCCGTGGCACTGGATCGGCTGGCGGCTGCGGCCGCGGGGGCCGGCGCGGGATGGTTCGTCGCCGCGCCGGTCTTCCTCATGCCTTCCTCGATGGCGGTTTTCTTTCCGTTTCTCGAGCAGGAGTTCCCCGACTTGGTCGAGCGCTATCAGCGTGACTTCGAGCGCAGTGCCTACATGCCGAAGACGTACGCGGCGGGATTGCGCGATCTGGTCCGGAAGCTGCGCACCAAGCACCGGCTTGTGACGCCAGACGATGGTCGACGCCGTCCGGCGGAGATCAGCGGACCGCAGCTGTCGTTGTTCTAGGAGCTCGAGAGGGGGGGGCGGCGTCGGCTAGTGAACGAGTCGCCCGGTCGTCAGCATCGTGTCGATCGCTTGGCGCTCTCCGGTCCCGACGGTCTCGCTCAGCAATCGGCGGCGCTTTCCCTCCTTGACCGCGATCGGTACGCCGTCCCTGTACAGCACCCGGTTCGAAGGTAGCGCCGCCACCCGCTCCCCCGGCGTGATGATGCCGGCCAGGTTCAACGGGTCACCACCGCTCACGACGACCAGCTCGCGACCCGGCTCGCGGCGCCGAATGGCGCGCACCGCGTCGACCGCCTCAGGCAGCGCAAACTGTTCCCCAGAAACACCTTGCACGAACCGTCCGCCGCGAATCTCGCCTCGCATCTCGAGCTTCCGGAGCACCCGTAACAGGTCTCGCCACGGTGCGAGCGGGGGCTCGCGATCGAGGAGCCGTCGAACCAACACGCCGTAGCGTGCTAAGAGCTGACGGGCAAAGAACTCGACCATCGCTTCGCGGTGTGTTTCGACTTCAGCCGCCGAGCCATTCGAGTTCTGTTGGCTCGCGATCGGCCGGAATAACGACCAACGACCGGTGCTGGTGCCGGCGCTGAATTTTGGCGGTCGGCCGGCGTAGCGGCGGCGATGCCGGTGGCGCTCGCTCTCAGGCGTAATGAGCGCCCGCAACCCGGTGATCCCGTCGGCGGTGATCAAGCCCCAGGCGACGAGCTCACCAAGTCCGCGCTCGATTTGAGTCGGGAGGAGATCGGTTCTGGATTGCAGATCCTGCGCGAACGCGGCGCCGCCCTCACGCAATGCGGTCAACACGGTACGGCCGTAATGACTCAGCTCTTCTTCGGCTACCGGTGGCGTCGGCGCCAACCACAGAAATTCGGTCAGCTGATCGCGTCGAAGGAAGGCCAAGGGCGAGTTTCGAACCGGGCCGGTGCGTGGTTTGACCTGGCCGTCGTCGTCCATCGTTGGCGTCGGCGGGATCAATCGACCCCAAGCGATCTCGCCTGACAGACACAACTGATCCAGCCACGCAGGATCATAATCGCGAACGCGCGAGGTCAGGAG
>DAOWHI010000065.1 GCA_030641505.1 Gemmatimonadota bacterium
AGGTCGACCAGGGTTGGGTGCCCGCGGCTGGGTTGCGAGTCGACTATGGAACCGACCCCAAGGTCGCGCTCGGTGCTGCGCTGTGGTGGGCCGACGCGAAGCCTTCGCTGTGGGCGGCGGGTGTCGGGCTATCACTCGCCCCGCTGGGCGGACGCCCGCTTCGCCTTCAGCCCAAGATCTACTTTGGCATCGACTTTCTATTCGTGGACGACGATCTGGATCGCGGACCGGCGCTCGTGTTTGGCGCCGGCGTCGAAAAACGATTCGGTCGTTGGACGATCGAGCCCACCGTTCGGAACCGATTCCTCACCGTCGACGAGGAGTCGATCGACGACGTCTCGACAGGCCGTGATGCTTCGCTGTGGGAGATCGGTCTCGCGCTCGGCTACACGTTCGGGGACTAGTGGTCCGAATCGATCACGGCGTCTGGAGGCATCTCCAACAGTGATGGATCGAGCGGTTCGCCGAACTGCTAGTTGACGACGATGTGATCGCCCGCGAAGCCCCCGTCCGGGCCCAGGGTGTGGTATCGACGGGGTACGGAAAGCCCATCTACCATCACCCACTCGTCGTAAACGTGGACCAGCGGGCCGAACGCTTGGTCCGGCCCCATCCCCATGAGCGCTAGAAACGGGGGGTACGCCATCGCGTACTCGACCGCTTTCAATCGGTTCGAGTCGGGATCGATGTACAACTTGAAGTAGTCGCGCTCCGTCTTGCCTATGGGCGCGCGTCCCGGAGCGAACGTCATGCGAACGGTCGCGTAGTCGGTGGGGTCGTCGGGCAGACGACCCGTCTCCGACTCGCCCAAAATGACGTCATCGCGCTGGGCCAGCCACGGAAGAAAGGCGAAGTAGTAGTCGAAGTACACCATAAAGCTCGGCGGGTTGGCCTCGCCCCAGCCGACGCTCCAGACACGCTCACCGTCGTACGCCATCCTCGCGCGGTGCTTTGGGTACCGCTGATAGCTCCGGCGCGCGCCCTGTGTTTCGACGATCTGGGATGCGACCCACCACCGGTCCTGATCAACAGGCAGAAAGCTCATGTATAGGATGTGATCAAGCTGAACCGCTGAGATCTCCGCCCATCGCGCCATCCCGCCGTGGGCTTCGGTCATCCGCTGTACGATGGCCGGGACGTCGGATGCCGACGACTCCGCTTGCTCTGCCCGCGAGTTGTCACAGGCGGTGACGACGTCAGCCGCGGTGAGCCCGATCAACGCCATCGCCCCGGCGGTATTGAGGTATGCCCTCATCGACCCTCCTCCCAGAAGCCGAGCGTCACGTGATCGACCACCGCGCCTCTCGGGCGCTCCATCCGCGTTTCGTCAAAAGGTTCGTGGAGCGACAAGTCGAAGACGTAGTGAACCGCGTTGCTCGTGCTCGCGTTGCGCTGATTGAAGCCGTACGAGACGTAGAAAACGGGCAGTATGAGTCCGTCAAACTCTCGATGCTCTTCAAACACGTGGAGGTTTGGGCCCAAAGGCTGGTCGGGGTTGGCGGCCAATCCAGGATGCGTGATGTTGAACTCGACCGCCCGCAGCAGGTGGGAACCAGGGTCTATGTAGAGCTGATAGTAATTGCCCGGCGAGCTCGGAGTCTGGCGGTCGAACGTCATCTGCACGGTGACGAAGTCCGTTTCATTGTTCGGGATTCGCCCCGTTCCCGTGGTTTCCAACCGGACGCCCGGCTGCTGCGTTTGCCACGGGAGCGTAATAAAGCTGTACGTCAACCGGGAGAAGAATCCCGGCGGAAGGGTTACCGGCCACCCCACGCTCCATACGGTCGACCCGTCCCAGACGATCGACGCGTCCAAGACCGGCCAGTCGAGATAAGCACGGCCGGACCGCGGCTCCACCGTCTCACACGATAGCCAAGGTTCGGGGTTGCCCGAGTTCCTGGTGAAGAACATGTAGCTGAACGACTCAACGCGGTCCCATGCCTCGATACCGCCGTGCGCGGCGACCATCTCTTCGACGATCGTGCGCGTCTGGGGGTCCGCGTACTCGGCGCCGGGTGTGATCTGAGCTGATACCAGCGGTGAGGCCAACGCGAGTTGTAAACCAGCGACGATCGCGCCGGTGACAGAATGTTGCATATCGCTCCCTTTCTCTATGACGACGCAAGATAAGTCGAGAATCGGATACGACACTAGGGACGCGATAAGCCAAGGGCCGTTCAAAACCTCGTCTATCGACCGCTGCGCCTCGTTCTCCTTGGAACTTGCCGGCCAGCGATTGCCGACAGAGTATTCCTCTACGGCTGGACCAGGAATCTCTCCAAAACGGGAGGCGTTATGCCCGCTGACACCTTAGCCATAATTCTCGTGTTCGCGCTCCTCGCAATCATTGGGCTGACGGCGTTTGGTATTTACAACCGCCTCGTTCGATCCCAGGAGCGAACCGGCGAGGCATGGTCCGGGATCGACGTACAGCTCCGACGTCGTACCAGCTTGATCCCCAATCTCGTCGAAACCGTCAAAGGGTACGCAGCGCACGAGAAGGGCGTGTTCGAGGAAGTGACGAAGGCCCGCGCGGCTTTGCAGCAGGCTGGAGGCGCTGCCGAAGCCGCCAAGGCGAACGACATGCTCACAGGAGCCCTGGCACGTCTGTTCGCGGTGGTCGAAAACTATCCCCAGCTGCGAGCATCAGAAAACTTCATGAACCTCCAAGAAGAGCTCTCCGACGTGGAAGAGAAGATCGCCTACGCTCGCCAGTTCTATAACCGCAACGCGGCCGAGTTCAACGCTGGTATACGATCCGTCCCCAATGTCGTGATCGCCAGGGTAGCGAACTTCAAGCGGTTTGAATTCTTTGAAGCCGAGGAGGGGGCGCGGGCGGACGTGGACGTAAGCTTTACCCCACCCCCTGAGCCCCCGTCGCCGGAGCCGCCTTCACCCCCGGTGACGTAACGGATGGAAACCGGGTTTCAAGAACCCGTTCTCGTCTACGACCGGATCGACGCGAATCGACGCAAGACGATCCTCCTCTTGGTGTCTTTCGCCCTCATGTCGTTACCCGCCGCCCTGTACCTGGGTCATCAAATGACGGGCATGATCGCGCTCGGCTTGATGCCGTTCTTGATGGGGTGGGAAGCAGTCATGAACGATCCATACGTGACCATCACTGCATCCGCGATCTTGGCGCTGCCCGTGGTTTTCGCCGCTGCGTACTTGGTCTATCGTTATTCGTCGGGGTTGGTCTCGATGATCTCCCGCGCTCGACCGCTCGAGCCCGGTGAAGAGCGCTCACTGAGCCGGATCGTCGAGAACCTGTGCATCGGGGCAGGCCTTCCGCAGCCACGGCTGGCGATCATTGGATCAACTGCGACCAACGCCTTTTCCACCGGCCTCGATCCGGAGCGAGCCTCGCTAGTCGTGACGCGAGGCTTGTTGGATGCCTTGGATCATCGGGAGCTCGAAGGCGTCGTGGCCCAGGAGCTCTCTCAGATCGGTAACTACGACGTCCGACTGAGCACGGTCGTGGCTGCGTTCGTCCTGCTCATGTGGCTGCCGCTGTTGAGTATCAGGGCGCTGCTCCGGATCGCCGGCCGGCTGTTCCAGGCGATCGTCGGCGCGCCATCGAGGGGGTGCATCATCTATGCTTCTATTGTTTTTATCGTTTTCGGATTTCCGTTCGTGATCGCGGGGGTGCTCATGGTTCAAATTGTTCTCAGCTTGCTCGTCGAAGACACCGCCCTTGGCATTCTGATCCTTGTTGCCATGTTGCTGCCAATCTATGCCCTGGTAGGTGCCCCCGCGGTCGGGACGCTCTTTCTTAGAGCGGTCTCCCGCGAGCGGGAGTTTCTGGCGGATGCCGACGCCGTCCTATTGACCCGGTACCCGGCGGGTCTCGCGCGTGCTTTAGCCAAGATGGGGGTGGCGGGAAACGCGAGAATGGGGGTCAATCCAGCGCTGGCTCACCTCTATATCGTCAACACTCGGTCGCGAGGCGACGGTTTTCTCGACCGTATCTTGTCGTCCCATCCCCCGATCGAGGAACGCATCGATCTGCTGGCGCGTATGGGCGGCGTCACGCCAGCGATGTTGGAGAAAGCCCGACAGGCGGGTGTAGAATTTCGCCAGACCGTAGAGGAGGATAGCGATGCTTAAGAAAATCGTAGTCATCGGGGTGGCGATCGTGGTTTTTGCCTGCGCCGTGATCATCAATCTGGCGATCTTCGATCTGCTCTCGATCGATGAGGTAAGGGCAAGCCTGGGCAAGATCCTTTCGGTCATCGGGGTGTCCACGGCGGCGATCGTGCTTATTCTCATGTTGGCGAGAGCGATAACGAGAACCTCGGGAGGAGGCGACAGTTGAGGGCTTGCTGTTATGCCTTGAGCCCGTACCCGATGCGGAACAAGTACACGGTCAGCGCGAAGGTCAGGGCGGCCATTCCGGCCGTCAGCGCCAGCGACAACGTCGGTGACGCGTCGGCAACGCCGAGCACGCCGTACCGCAGCCCGTTGATCATGTAGAAGATCGGATTGAATAGCGTGACCCGGTACCAGAACGGCGGCAGCATATCGATCGAGTAGAAGACACCGCCGAGGAACACCAACGGCGTGATGATGAAATTGAGCAGCAGCGCCACCTGATCCCACGATTCCGACCACAACGCCATCACTAGACCGGCGCACGCCAATAGCGCGCTTACGACGACCAGGAACGCAAGCACCATCGAGGCGTGAGTGATCGGGAGGTCCGCGGCGAAGACCCCGACGGCGAGGATCAGCACGCCCACGACGAGGCCGCGCGCCATCGCTCCCAGCGTGTACGCCAGCACGATCTCCCAGTACGACAGCGGGGCGACCAGGATGTCGTTGATGTACTTCTCGTGGCGGGCCACGAACAGCGACGTCGAGCTATTCGAATACGCACTCGTCAATACGCCCATCATCGCCAGCCCGGGCAGGATGTACTCGGTATATGGGTAGCCGTCGATCAGTCGAATCCGGGAGCCGAGCGCCTCTCCAAAAATCAAGATGTAAAGAAGCGCTGAGAGGATCGGCGGGAAGACGGTCTGCTTCCAGAGCTTCATGAACCGCCCCACCTCGCGGCCGGTCAGGGTCCAGAAACCTATCGCCCACTCGCGACTATACTGCACGCGACTCGTCCTTTTGCCGGCGCTCGGTCAATCGGATAAAGACTTCTTCCAGGCTCGACTCGACGATCCTCACCTCGTTGATCATGAGGCCGGCTTCGTAAAGCGCCCGAAGCGCTTCGGCCACGAACTCTCGCGGCCGGTCCGCGGTCACGATGAGCTTGGTCCCGTCGATGACATAGTCGCGGGTCGTTATCGCCGGTGGTAGCTCGTCACGGGGTGGCTCGGTGAGCACGATCTCCAGATGCCGGCCGCCGCTCGTCTCGATCAGGTGCTGGGGGGATCCTTGGGCCACGATCCGGCCGCAATCGATGATCGCAACCTCGTCGCACAACGCTTCGGCTTCCTCGATGTAGTGCGTGGTCAGCAGGATCGTGGTCCCCTGCTCGCTCAATTGACGTAGGTACGTCCAGAGTGTGCGCCGCAGCTCGACGTCGACGCCGGCGGTCGGTTCGTCGAGGATCAAGATCTCGGGCTCGTGCATCATAGCCTTGGCGATCAGCAGCCGGCGTTTCATGCCGCCTGAGAGCTTGTGGACTTTGTCGTTCGCCTTCGACGAGAGCCCGAAGAGCTCGAGCAACTCGTCGGCACGGCGCATGGCTTGCCGCTTGGGAACTCCGTAGTAGCCGCCCTGGAGCTCCAGGATCTCGTGCACCGGGAAGAAGCGATCGAAGTTGAACTCCTGGGGGGCGAGCCCAATCGCACGGCGGGTGAACCGATAGTCGCGAGCGACGTCGCGCCCGAATACGTTGACCGTCCCACGTTCGAGCGTCACCAGTCCGGTCAGAATGTGAATCGTGGTCGATTTGCCGGCGCCGTTGGGCCCCAGCAACCCGAAGAACTGTCCCCGCTGAATGGACAGGTCGATCCCGCTCAGCGCGGTGACGGCTCCGTAGTGCTTGTGGAGATCGTGGATCGCGATTGCCGGAGCGGTAGTTTGAGTGGCCATGGAGGCGACGGAAGGTAGCCGGGCTGGGTGTCACCACAAGGGAATGGCGCGCCTCCGGCTGGCTCTGGGCGGTCGGATGCAGGTCGGCAAGACGACCGCGGCCGATTATCTGGTAGAGCGATACGGTTTTAGAAAGTACGCGCTCGCCGATCCGATCAAGCAAATCGCGACCGAATCGTTCGGTTGGCATGGCGCCAAGGACGATCGAGGTCGGCGATTGCTTCAAGAGATCGGCACGGTTGGGCGCAACTATGCCCCGGAGCTGTGGCTCGACCGGTTCGCTCAGAGGATCACAGCCGATGACGGCGATCGGCTCGTTGTCGACGATCTCCGGCTTACGCGTGAGGTCGAGTACCTGGAACGGCTTGGGTTTGCGTGCGTTCAAATCGTTCGTGTGCCCGAGTTGATCACCACGCTGCCACCAGAGGTGGCCCGCCAACAGCACGAGACCGAGGTCGAGCTGGAGCGTCTGGGTTTTGGCTATCGGTTGAAGAACAACGGCACGTTCGAGGAACTGTTCGGGCAGATCGAGGCGCTGATGGCGGATTTGAGTCAAGAACGGGGGTGATAACCGAAAGGCCTCGCCGCTGGCGAGGCCTTCGGTCATTAGGCCAGGAGGAAACCGCAGGCCTAACTCTCTCGACAGCACCGTAGTCGACCGGGACCGGGCCATCGAGTTACTGCATTTTACCGCCTGCCGGAGGAAAGTCAAGACCATCTTCGAACCGCGATTCCATAAGGTGTCGAATATCTCCATAACTATGCATTGCTATTGAGGGGTATTGGGTATTGCGGAACCTGCAGTCGTTTCCCCAGATTGTCGGTCTGCCCCTTATGCGATCCTTCCGGTACCCCCAAGCGGTCAGCCTCAGCGTATTGGCGCTGGCGCTGGCCGGATGCGCCGCGCGGTCGGTCGGAACCGACGTTCCGTCCACCCCGGTCAACTACTACGTGCGGGTGGAGCGGGCCAAGCCGGATCGGTTCGAGGTCTCGGTGGCGCTCGATCACGTTCGGCGGGATTCGATCGACTACGTGTTGCCGGCCTGGATTCCGGGACGTTTTGAACCGCTCGAGCCCGCACCGGTCGAGGGCTTTGCGGTTCGCGACGGCCACGGGGAGCCGGTCACCGTACGGCAACTCGATGCCAACCGATGGCGGCTCTACCCAGGTGGCGAGAAATACCTGACGATCGGCTACCAGGTGAAAAACGGCGAGGGTGAGGTGCCACTGGCCTTGGGTCCTCGAGTCGATCGTCGCAGCGGCTACGCCCTGGGTGCGAGCTTGTTCGGTTTCGTCGATGGACACCAGCTCCGGCCGGTAACGGTTTCGTTCGAACTGCCGGCTGGGTGGGAGCTGCAGACCCCGCTCACGCCGACTTCCGACAACCGCTACGAGGCATCTTCGTTCAGTGAGCTTCCGGGCTCCGTTTTCGCGCTCGGCGATCGCCTGCTCGACTACAAGCTGTTTGTAGAGGGCCGGCCGCATCGGGTCGTCGTTCAGGGGGTCGGCAGGGGCTTCGCGCCCGACTCGCTGTTGACGCTTGTCGAGGAGGCGATACAGCACGGGACTCGTTTTTTCGGTTCGCCGCCCTACGAGCGTTACGTGTTCGTCTTTCATTTCGTCGATCCGGGAACCGAAGGGATCGGCGCGACCGGACAGGCGGCGGGTTCGGCGTACTACCTGCCGATCATGGACAACCAACACATGCGCCGGGCTGGCCTCGGCAAGCTGTTGTTACACCATTATTTGCACGCTTGGTATCCGGGTCAGTTCGGTCCCCGGGAGATCGCTCAACCCGACTTCTCCGTTACCCCCGACGTCGCCGAGCAGTGGCTTATCGAGGGCGCCGCCGAGTACTACGCGCGGTTGCTGCCGGCGCGCTATGCGGGTGGCCCCGACGGTTTTTACGCCGCGATGGGGGAGTTGCTCACTTGGTGGCGCGAGCTGGGCGGCGGAAGGCGAATCGACGTCACGGCGCTCCGGTCCTCGGCGACCGACGATAACTCGGCGGCTCGGATGATCGTCGGCGGGGCACTGGCGGCGTTCGTCGTAGATATCGCGATCCGCGGCGACACCCGCGGCGTGAGGGGGCTTGATAATCTATTGTACTACCTGCAACAGGCGGGACTCGACGGCGGTTACGCGGAGGACGAGGTATGGCGCGAGGCGGCTCAGGCGTTGGGCGTCGGGTTGGACGCGCTGAGCCCAATGGTCGCCGGGTCCCGGCTCTCGATTCGGGCTGGCTTGGCGCGAGCGGGACTCCAGATCGTCGAAAGTCCCGAACGGCGCAGGACGTTGGGAGCACGATTGCTGGTCGATCCCGCCGGCCGGTTCGTCGTGCGTGACGTTGAGTCCGGTGGAACCGCGGCCAGCGCCGGATTGCAGGACGGCGACCTTTTGTTGAAGATCAACCGCACGCCGATCGGGCCCGATGAGACCGTTGCTACCCGCTATGCGCTGACGAACTACATCCGTGACGCCAAGCCCGGCGCAAAGGTGCAGTTCGAACTCCTACGCGAAGGACAATCGCTCGAGAAGAGTGGCACGGTACGGGAGAGCAGCGTGCCGCGGGTCAGGCTCGAGGAGATCTCCAAGCCTTCGGCCACGGCGCTGATCGTTCGGCGCAGTCTGTTTCGGCCGCCTAGCCCGTCTTCCGGTCGCTGAACCGCCCGCCGTCCGTAATCAGTAGAGCCAGGTAACGCCTCCCTCGAGCCGGAAGACCGATTCGTCCGCGACCAGAAAGCGTGCTTCGGCGAAGTAGCCCCACCACCGGCTCGCCGGGACATCGAACCCGACGGTCAGCAGCAACGCCGCCTCGGTGGTATCGTCGTCGCGGCCTCGGTCGTCGTCGCGGTTTCGGTCGTGATCGCGACTGATGTGGTGCAGCCCGATCCCGCCACCGGCGTACGGCTCGACGCTCGACGTCGAGCTGACCGGGAACAGGTAATGCGCCTCGCCGCCTAGCAAGAAGGAGAACGCGTCGTCGCCAAACCCGGCCGTGATGACCGACTGGACGCGGAGGTTGTCGTACGGTCGACCCAAATCGAGATGGCCGCCAACGAGGAACTGCGTCAGCTCGTCATCGAGCGAAGCGCCGGCGCGAAACCCGTAACCCATCAGCTCGAGGCCGTTTTGGGCGTGAGCCGCGTTGGGGGCGGCCGCCAGCATGACGGTGGCGCAGATCAAGGCGTAGAGCGTGCGGGACATGAGTCCTCCAGGTAGACGGTCATGTAGGTAAACGAAGCGCGCTGTCGATGCCGTGCAGATGGGGAGGGTCCTACCCTGCAAGCCGGCACATGTGCCGCCGGGAAGCAATTGCTTGTGAAACCCGGCCCATGGCGTGTAATTTCGGAAAACAGACCCGGTCTTTCAATGCACGCTGATTCCGCGCTCCAAGGAGGCACCTTGACGGACCAGACTCCCTCGACCCCGCAGCCCTCCGAGCCTACGCCCCCGACTGTTGGGCAGGCCACGTCGACGGGCCTCGATCCTCAATTAGCTGGACTGTTGTGCTATATCCTGGGGATTGTCACCGGCGTGATCTTCTTCTTGATCGAGAAGACGAGTCCGGTGGTGCGATTCCACGCCGCCCAGTCGATCGTCGTGAGCCTGGCGATGTTCGCTCTGGCGATCGGGCTCGGCATAGTGAGCGTGATCCTGGGCGCCATCTCTTGGACGCTGGGAAGCCTATTCAGCCTGCTGATGATGCTGGTTTGGCTGGGGGCCTTCATTCTGTGGATCGTCCTGATGATCAAGGGTTACTCGGGCGAGAAGTGGAAGTTGCCGGTCCTCGGGGACTGGGCCGAACGCTTGGCGGGTAGCGGCTGATCTGATCCCCGCCGAAGTGATCATCCGTAAGCGTAACGGCGGCTCACTCGCTCCTGGCGAGTGGGCCGCCTTTTTTTCCGCCTACGCGCGGGGTGAGATCGCCGAGTATCAGGTAGCGGCGCTCCTCATGGCGATCTATTTCCAGGGCCTCTCCGAGGACGAGACCCGGGCGCTGACCGAGGTGATGATCGATTCAGGTGAGCGCTGGACTTGGAAACCCGGAGGCTCGCCGGTTGGCGATAAGCACTCCACGGGGGGCGTGGGGGACAAGGTCTCGCTCGTCCTGGCCCCGCTGGCGGCCGCGTGCGGCGTCCGGGTCCCAATGGTCTCGGGGCGCGGCCTGGGCCACACCGCCGGAACGCTCGACAAGATGGAGTCGATCCCCAACTATCGAACCGACCTCACCAAGCCCGACTTCGATCGGTTGTTGAGCGAGGTCGGGTACGGCATGGGTGGACAGACGCAGTCGTTCGCGCCGCTCGACCGGGAACTCTACGCGCTCCGCGACGTGACCGGTACGATCTCGTCGGTGCCGTTGATGACGGCCAGCATCATGTCAAAGAAGATCGCCGAAGGTCTGGACGGCCTCGTCCTCGACGTCAAGTGGGGGGACGGAGCCTTCATGCACACCCGCAAAGAAGCCGAGCGCTTGGCGCGGAACATGATCGAGACGGGGCGCGCATTTGGCGTCAAGACCGAGGCTGTCCTGACCGACATGGAGGCTCCGCTGGGTCGCGCCGTCGGTCACGCACTTGAAGTCCGCGAGG
>DAOWHI010000232.1 GCA_030641505.1 Gemmatimonadota bacterium
ATCAATATCGAGCCTATGCGCTTCCAGACGATCGGCGTGACCAGAAGATCGCCAGCTTCAAGAAGTACCTCTCGCTCTCGGCAGGCGGCGCGACCGACCCCGAGGCGTTGCAGTACCTGTTCGGTCTCTATTTCGCGGATGAGCAGTACGAGGAAGCGAGAGCCACCGCCGACGAGGCGCTGGCTGCCGATCCGGCCAATGCCAACCTGCTGGCCGCAGCGGGGTACGTGCGCTACAAGCTCGGTGACTACAACTCGGCGATCGATTACTATGGCCGGGCGCTGGCGGTCAATCCAGATCTCGAGCGGGCCTACCTCTTCCGGGCGCTGGCGTGCCAGGAGCTCGGCAACACGGTTGAATTCGCCAAGGATCTCGAGCGCGCCGGCAAGGGGCAATCGAGCGCGATCCTGGCCAATATCTTCCTCAAGGATGCCTCCACTGCGCTGAAGGGAGGCCGCTACGGCGCAGCGCTGGAGTTCTTGGGCCAAGCCTCGCGACTTGGCGGCAATTCGTGTGCGATCTCCTATTACCGGGGCGACGCCTACTATCGGATGGCAAAGGCGCTCCAGGGGGAGGACAAGTCGATCCCGCAGAACGAGCGCTCCCGGTCGTTGTTTACGACCGCGATCGTGCACCTCAGGAACGCTTGTGGCGACTACGTGTCCTACGGGCAGGGTTTGATCGGCAACTCGAATCAGTACATCGAGCGGGTCGATCTGATCATCAAGAAGCTGAGTCGACAGGGCGGGTAGTTACCGATACCCGGCGGCTCAAGCCGTTTTGCGTTGACACTCTTGCTTGGGCTCCGTAGGTTCTCCCCCCTGCATTCCTTAAGCGTCTGTTCGTCATTCATGCACGCGCGGGGCGGTAGTTCAGTTTGGTCAGAACGCCGGCCTGTCACGTCGGAGGTCGCGGGTTCGAGTCCCGTCCGCCCCGCCATGCAAACACGCTTGCCCCAAACCACCTCCTGCCGATGACCGGGCCCGTCGTCAACCTGGTAGGTATCAGCCACAAGACGGCGCCGTTGGCCCGCCGGGAGCGGTTTGCGTTTCCCACTGTGACATGCCGGGAGATCCTCTCGCAATCCGAAGAGGAGACGCTGATCCTGGTGACTTGCAACCGTACGGAGCTGTACGGTTTGGCCGGCGCGGCTAGGCTCGAGAAGAGGTTGTTGGGAGCGGCCGACGCCGACCAGGGGCCGTTCTACGTCCGCGAGGGACTGGAGGCGGTCCAACACCTGTACGAAGTCGCGGGTGGGCTGGACTCGATGGTCCTCGGAGAACCTCAGATCCTGGGACAGGTCAAGCGCGCGATGGGAGCGGCGCGCGAAGCGGGTCGGCTAGGCCCGGTTCTCGACGAGCTGACCCGGCGCGCGGTCCGCGTTGGACGGCGAATAAGGCGTGAAACCGAGGTTGGGCGTGGGCTGCCGTCGATCCCGAAAGTCGCCACCAGTATGGCACGACTGACACTCGGCGAGCTGAGCGGTCGTTCGATGCTCATCGTCGGTTCCGGAAAGCTCGGCGACCTGACCGCACAAACCCTACAGCGGGCCGGGGCGGCCGATATCGTGGTCACCAATCGTCGCGCGGAACCGGCCGAACGGTTGGCCCAGGCGATCGGCGGACGGGCGGAGCCGCTCAGCGACCTCGATCAGCTGCTTGCAGACGCTGACATCGTCATATCGTGCACGTCTTCACAGACGCCGATTCTCAGTCGGCAACAGATGGAACGCGTGGTTCGCCAGCGGCGCTCGCCGCAGCCGCTGGTAATGATCGACATCGCGGTGCCACGGGATGTCGAGCCCACCGCCCGTGAGATTGAGGGCGTGCGCTTGTTCGACCTCGATGATCTGCGCGGGTGGAGCTCGGAGGCGGTACCCCGGAAAGCGGTCGACGCCGCTCGAGACATCATCGCCGCGGAGGCGCAGGAGTTCGATGTGTGGCTGGCGGGTCGCTCGGCGGTGCCAACCATCCGCGCGCTTCGCGATCGAGCCGAACGCATCGTGGCGGCGGAGGTGGAGCGCTCGGGATTAGATGACCAGGAAGCGTTGCGAACCTTTGGGCGCCGGGTGATGAACAAGCTGCTGCATCACCCGACGGCCAGGCTCAAAGACCGCGCGGCTACCGAGGGGGAAACCTACGTCGACCTCGCCCGTGACCTTTTCGCTCTCGATCTCGAGTTTCCTGACGAGCGCGGCAATGGGCGGCGTGACGACAGTGGGTGAAGCCCGGCGATTGCGGATCGGAACCCGGGCCAGCGCGCTGGCCCGAGCCCAGACGCGGCTGATCTCGGAAACACTGAAAGCGTTGGGTTGGGAGACCGAAGAGGTCGTTGTGCAAACGGCCGGGGATCGAGCTCCGAATGCGTCTCCGGCCGAATTGGGAAGGGGCGCTTTTGTCGCGGCGCTAGAGCGTGCCCTCAAGGATCGTTCGATCGACATAGCCGTTCACAGCGCGAAGGACTTGCCGACCGGCGATCGACCCGCGGTAACGGTGATCGCCTACCCGCCGCGCGCAGACGCTCGCGATGCGATCGTAACTTGCGATGGGGGACCACTGGCCAGCCTGCCACCGGGTGCGCGAGTCGGGACCTCGAGCCCCCGACGGCGCGCCTTTTTGTTCTCCGAACGTAACGACCTCAGCGTGGTCCCGATTCGCGGCAACGTTGACACGCGACTCGCGAAGCTGGATCGGGGCGATTTCGATGCCCTGTGTGTAGCCGCGGTCGGGCTCGATCGACTCGGGTTGGCGGGCCGGGCAGCCGAGCGGCTTCCACTAGGGCGCATGCTCCCGGCTGTCGGCCAGGGGGCGCTCGCCGTTCAGATCCGGGCCGATGACGATCTCGAGGGGGACCTCCGCTCGCTTGACGATCCGATGACGCGTCAGGCGGTAACCGCTGAGCGGGGTTTTCTCAATGCGATGGGGGGCGGCTGCCGGACGCCGCTGGCGGCGCACGCGGTTTGCAACAACGGCGAGCTCACAATCGATGGCGCAGCGCTCGATCCCGATGGGGGACAGGCGTTCTTCGAGCGCTCGACGGGCCCGACCGATGAAGCCGCTCGGATCGGGAGCCAGCTCGCTGACCGACTTTTGGCGCTCGGCGCCGATTCGATCGTTGGGGTGGGACCGACATGAAGGGCGTCGCCTTGAAGGGTTGGCGCGTTGTGGTGACGGCCTCGAATGGCGAGCGGTTCTGCGACCGACTCGAGCGAAGCGGCGCGATCCCGATTCACGCTCCCGTGATCGCGATTCAGTTGCTCGACGGAGAGCCTTTCGATCGCGCACTTCGCCGACTCGATACGTATGACTGGGTGGTGATGACCAGCCGCAACGGCGTGGCGTCGTTGGCGACTCGGCTGACGGCACTCGGGCTGACGATACCTGCCAAGCCGGTCTGGGCGGCGGTCGGGCCTCGAACCGGTGAGGCGCTGGAGTCGCTGAACGTTGAGGTACGCGGTATGCCATCCGAGCAGCGAGCGGCGGCCGTCCCCGACGCGATGGGTGACGTCGAAGGTCGGCGCGTGCTTCTCGTCCGGGCCAAGCGAGCCACCCAGGATCTGCCGATGATCTTGCGCCAGCGTGGTGCGGTCGTGGATGACGTAGTCGCGTACGAGACGATCGAAGGGCCGGAAAGTGCACGTTCCAGGCTTGAGGCGGCGCTGGCCGAGCCGCTACAGGCGATTGTGTTTACTAGCGGCTCGACCGTCCGCGGTTTCGTGCGCCTCGTACCTGACCCGCGGAGAACGGTGAGCGGAGCGATGATCGCATGCATCGGGCCGGTAACTGCGGCGGCTGTGCGCGAAGCCGGATTCGGCGACCCGGTTGTGGCAGCCGAGCCGACGCCAGCCGCAGTGGTTGACGTGTTGGTCGGTAGCTCTGACCGAGATCGTGAGCGAGCGCGTGTCTGACCGCACGTTCGAGCGCTTTCGCAGGCTGCGACGAACGCCGGCGTTACGGGCGTTGGTCGCGGAGACCCGACTCTTTCCGCGTCAGCTCGTGTATCCGATTTTTGTTCGCGACGGCCAGGCGGTGCGTGAGCCGATCAGGTCAATGCCGGGTCAGGAGCGAGTCTCGGTGGATGAACTGGTGCGGGATGTCGAGCGCGCCTCCGAGCTCGGAATCGGTGGCGTCCTGTTGTTCGGCCTCCCGATCGAGAAGGACTCCGTCGGCAGCGGTGCGTGGGACGAACATGGCGTCGTTCAGCGCGCGGTGAGGGCGATTCGCGAAGCCGGCCCCGATCTGGTCGTGGCAGTCGACGTCTGTCTATGCGGTTATACCGATCACGGTCACTGTGGTGTGCTCCGCGATGGCGACGTGGATAACGACGAGACGTTGCCGCTGTTGGCGCAAACCGCCGCCTCCTTGGCCGCAGCCGGGGCCGACATCGTGGCGCCGAGTGCGATGATGGATGGACAGGTTATTGCGATCCGGTCGAAGCTCGACGAGGCTGGCCACGGAGACGTGGCGATTATGGCCTACGCGGCCAAATACGCGTCGGCGTTCTACGGGCCGTTCCGCGACGCCGCCGACTCAACGCCCCGGACGGGTGATCGGCGGGGGTACCAGATGGACTCGTCGCACGTTCGACAGGGATTGGCCGAGATCGCCGCCGATCTGGCCGAGGGGGCCGACGTGGTGATGGTCAAGCCGGCGCTCGCTTACCTCGACGTGATTCGCGCCGCGCGTGAACGATTCGATGCTCCACTTGCCGCCTACAGCGTGAGCGGTGAGTACGCGATGCTGGCGGCGGCCGCCGAGCGGGGTTGGCTGGATCACAAGGCGACCGTGCTTGAGTCGCTGACCGCGATCGTGCGTGCCGGCGCCGACATCGTAATCACCTACTCTGCGTTGGAAGCCGCCCGCTGGCTCAGGTGAGCGGTCGCAATTTTGTCCACGTGTTGGCGTTGCGGGTCGACCCCGCGTGGCGAAGGCAGTCACGCGAAACGCGTGGAGCCGATTGCGAGGCGCTGCTTGAAGCTGCTCGGCAGGCAGCCGAGCGAGTGACGACCTACACGTACTCGATGGTCGGCACGCGGACCGACGTGGACGTGCTGTTTTGGCGGCTCGGCGCATCGCTCGAAGACCTCGAGGAAACCGCCAGCCAGCTGTTGTGCTCAGGTGTTGGGAAATGGTGCACGATCTCCCACTCCATGATCGGGTTGGTCCGACCTTCGAAGTATGTGAAAGAGAGAACTCCGCAAGAAGAGGCGATGTTCACCGGCGATCGTTCCCAATACCTGATCGTTTACCCGTTCGTCAAGACGACCGAGTGGTATTTGATGCCGGAAGATGAACAGCGCCGTCAGATGTCGGAGCACATCCGAGTGGGACGGCGTTACCCGATGATCCAGCAGCTGCTCGCATACTCGTTTGGGCTCGATGACCAGGAGTTCATCGTCGCCTACGAGACTGATGATCTGGGCGCCTTTCAGGATCTCGTTCGTGATCTGCGAGGGACCGAAGGTCGACTGGCGACGGTGCGGGACGTTCCGCAATTGGTTGGAGTCCATCGTCCGCTGGCCGACATCATGGCGCTGATCGGTGGACCCGAAGCGTGAACGACGGTTTGTTCGCACGTGCCAGGGAGCTTTTCCCGGGCGGTGTCAACAGTCCGGTTCGAGCGTTTGGTGCGGTGGGTGGCACGCCGCGCTTTGTGACCCGAGCCGAAGGCGCCTACGTGTGGGACGCGGATGGCGTCAAGCGGATCGATTACGTCTCGTCGTGGGGCGCGATCATCCTTGGCCACGCCGTTTCGGAAATCGTCGAGGCGATAAGCTCGGCTGCCGGCCGAGGCACGAGTTACGGCGCGCCAACGCCAGGTGAGATCGCGCTCGCTGAGCGGATTCAAGCGGCGATGCCGTCGGTCGAGCGGATGCGCTTTACGTGCTCGGGGACGGAAGCAGTGATGAGCGCCGTGCGCTTGGCGCGAGCCCACACGGGTCGGAGCAAGATCCTGAAGTTCGCTGGCTGTTATCATGGTCATGCCGACTCGCTGTTGACCGCGGCGGGGTCCGGAGTAGCGACGATGGGATTGCCAGGGAGCGCCGGAGTCACCGCAGATGCCACTCGTGATACTCTAGTGGCGCCGTACAACGACCTCGACTCGGTGAGTGAGCTCTTCGACCGTTTTGGGGACCAGCTCGCGGCGGTGCTGCTTGAACCCGTGGCGGCCAACATGGGGTTGGTGCTGCCGAAGCCAGGGTTTCTAGAGCTCCTGCGCGAGCAAACCAGCGCACACCATGCACTGCTGGTCTTCGACGAGGTCATAACCGGGTTCCGCGTCGCGCCCGGCGGCGCGCAAGAACGGTACGATGTAACGCCCGACTTGACGTGTTTGGGCAAGGTGATCGGCGGCGGTCTTCCGGTCGGCGCGTTTGGCGGCCGGGCCGACATCATGGCCCTGGTCGCCCCGGAAGGACCGATGTATCAAGCCGGCACGTTGTCCGGTAACCCGTTGGCGATGGCCGCCGGCGAGGCGACGTTGGCGCGCCTCACCGATCGCGATGTGTTCGATCGGTTGGAAGAGCAGACCACGCGCTTAGCCGCTGGGCTCGGGGAAGCGATCGACGCCGGCCCGCACGCGGGGCGCGCCAGCGTGGCCACGATCGGATCGCTACTGACGCTCTTCTGGACCCCGCGCCCGCCGACTTCGTTCGCCGAAGCACAAGCCGGCGACGGCGAAGCGTTCGCCAGTTTCTTTCACGCCATGTTGGATCGCGGCGTCAGCTTGCCGCCATCGCCCTACGAGGCGTGGTTTGTGACGCTCGCCCACGGTGCTGGCGAGGTCGACGCCACGTTGGCGGCCGCTCGGGAAGCGCTCGCCTAGCTAGCCAACGTCGTGAGCGACCGCTTCCTCCGCGCCTGCCGATGTGAAGAAGTCGATTGTACGCCTGTCTGGTTCATGCGCCAGGCCGGGCGGTGCTTGCCCGAGTACCGCGCGATCCGCAAACACCACTCGCTGCTTGAGATTGTCCGCCAGCCCGAGCTCTGCGCCGAGGTCACCCTTCAACCGGTCGACCGGCTCGGAGTCGATGCCGCGATTGTGTTTTCCGACATCACGCTGCCGTTCTTCGGGTTGGGCATCGACTTCGAGATCCAATCCGGCGTCGGCCCAGTGGTCGATCGTCCAGTGCGGGAGCCGGCCGATGTCGAGCGGCTGGCGGTGTTTGACCCGCTGTCCGACGTGGCCGAGCTGCTGGAAGCGATCGCGCTGATTCGGCGCGCGAGCGCGGTGCCGCTGATCGGTTTCGCCGGCGCACCGTTCACCCTTGCGGCGTACCTCGTCGAGGGCCGGCCGTCGAGACGTTTCCATCTCGTCAAGGGTTTTATGCACCAACACCCGGTCGCGTGGCGCGAGCTCATGGAGCGGCTGACCGACGCGACGATCGCGCACCTCACGGCTCAGGTCGAAGCAGGTGCTCAGGCGCTCCAGGTCTTCGATTCTTGGATTGGGGCGCTGAGCCCGAGTGACTATCGCGAGTCGATTCAGCTACACATGGAAAGGTTGTTCGGGGGGCTGCCGGATGTTCCGACGATCCACTTTGGCACCGATACGGCAGGCTTACTACCGTCGATGGTGGCGGCTGGCGGAGACGTCATCGGCCTCGACTGGCGGATCGATCTCGACCGTGGATGGGAGATCGCCGGCGACCGCGGGGTGCAGGGCAACCTCGACCCAGTGGTTGCGGCGGGCCCCAGGGAGGTGGCCGAGCGCCAGACCCGCGCGATCCTGGCGGCGGCGGGTGGCCGCCGGGGGCACATATTCAACTTGGGTCACGGCGTCCTGCCGCACACCCCGGTCGAAAACCTCAAGCGCTTGGTTGAGCTGGTACACGAGGAGACCGCGTGACTTCCGGATTGCTCGTCATGTCGTATGGAACTCCCGAGCGGTTGGAGGATGTCGAGCCGTATTACACCCCCATCCGCCGTGGTCGCCCGCCCCCCGAGGCACGGCTGCACGAGCTGATCGAGCGCTACCGGGCGGTTGGTGGTCCGACAGCTCTAAACCGCATCACGCGCCGCCAAGCGACAGCCTTGAAGGCGACGCTCGCCGACCGTGGGACCGCCGTTCGGCTGTACGTCGGATTCAAGCACGTGGCGCCGTTTGTCGGCGAGGTGGTCGAGGCGATGGCCGCCGACGGGATTACCCACGCAGTGGGCCTCGTGCTGGCACCTCACTACTCGTTGCGCTCGATCGTCGAGTATCAGGCGTACGCAGAGGAGAAGCGACCGCAGGCGATGACGTTGGAGATCGTTTCCAGCTGGCACAACCAGCCTGGGTTCATAGCCGGGCTCGCCCGGCGGCTCAGGGATGCGTTACCGCGCGCCGGCGACAGCCCGCATGTCGTTTTCACTGCGCATTCGTTACCGGCAGCGGTGCTCGATCGAGGCGATCCGTACCCCGATCAACTCCGACGCACAGCCCAGCTGGTCGCCGAAGCCGTCGGTCTGAACGACTGGTCTTTCGCTTACCAAAGCGCCGGTCGCACCGACGAGCCGTGGTTGGGTCCGGACATCCTGGAGACGATCGACGAGCTAGCGGACCGGGGGGAAAGAGGCGTCGTCGTACAATCGATTGGGTTCGTAGCCGATCACCTCGAGGTGCTCTACGATCTCGACATCGAGGCGCGTGAGTTGGCGGAGCGGCGCGGACTTGCCTACGCTCGCGCCATGATGCAGAACGACGATCCCGACTTCATCGGTGCTCTGGCGACTATCGTCGAGGATCGATTAGCGACGGTGGGCTTGACGGGATGATGGCGAGTTGGGGAGAGTGCTCGAGGAGCGTAGCTTGATCGCAACGAAAGGGTGAAGCTTGAGCGTTTTCGGCAGACTGATCTTGGGGCGGTGGTTCACGCGCTGGCTCCTCCGCGGTGGGCCGTGGGCGATCACCGCTAAGCTGGCGGCCGTCGCGATCTGGGGCGCGTTCAAGTGGCGCCGTGAATCGCGCCGACTGGAGCGCGAGTTGGAGCGTCAGGAGATCGAGGCTGAGTACGAGATTCTACCAGGAACCTCGGCCAGCCGGGCGGGTACCGGTTCTCAAAGGCCGACCGCTGAATCGCCCGAGACATCAGCTGATAGTCGATACCCTCAGAGGAGAACAGACGGTGTTTAGAACAGTAATTGTGGGAGTGTTTGCCACGTTCGCGCTTACCATGCCAGTCCTAGCTCAGGACGATGCGGTAGAGAACGCCGAGCCCGAGGTCACCGCGAACGCCGAGCCCGAAGTCGCCGCTAACGTCGATCCAGCAGCAGAAGAGGAAGTCGTGGCGACGCACGATTGGGAGTTCGCGCTGCAGCCGACCGAGCACGTGCCCGGCGGTGGTGGGGTGGTCAAAGTGACCGAGGGCGACGCTGGACAAGCGTTGCTGGTCGAAGTCGAGGGGCTACCGCTGGTCGATGAGCTCGACCAGGAAGACCGCGATGTCAACGCCTACACGGTGTGGATCGTCCCCAGCAAGGAGCGCGTCAAGGAATCGACCCTGGCTGGGGTGGTTACGGTGGGTCCGGAGGGTACCGGTGCCTTCGAGAGCACGACCGCGCTGGAGACATTCGGCATTATCGTCACCGCGACACCGGATGGCGCGCCGGAGGCGATCTCGGGTGTCCCAGTTCTGACCGGTATCCCGGTGACGTCGGCGCCACCTGCCGCTCCGGCGGAGGGTGAAGCCGCTCCAGCCGGAGACGGAGACGCGGTAGCCGATGAACCGCCTGCTGAAGGCGTGACTGAGCCCGAAGCCGAAGATCCGACTGACGAAGAGCCGGGCGCAGCGTTCTAGGGCGGCGCTCTCAGTACTACTCGCGGATCAGCGAGGATAGCCGCTTCCCCCTGCGGGGAGGCGGCTTTTTTTGGCCATGCTTGACAACCCTAGAGGGTTCGTCCTACAATGTGGGGCCAGGTGGGAAATAATGGGAGAAAGTGGACTGTGGACACGAGCGTTGTGGGGTCAAAACGTCGTTTCTTGGTCAGTATACGCATTCAATCGATGAGAAAGGTCGGGTCAGCCTCCCAGCACGATTTCGGGACGGCGAGGCCGGCCAATCCTTTGTCGTTACCCGTGGCCTCGGGTCATGTTTGTTCCTCTACCCGTTGGCCGAGTGGGATCGGGTTCTGGCGCGTTTCGATCGCCAGAAGGCACGGATCGATCCCCAGCAGCGACGTCACTTTCTCCAACTTATGCAACACACCCTCGAGACGATCGTCGACGCTCAGGGGAGAATCTTGCTCCCGCGTCATCTCGCCGAACTCGCCGACATTGGCGACGAGGTCGCCTTCGTGGGCGCCGGGGACGTGATCGAGATGTGGGACCCGAGCCGTTACGAGCAGTTCGTTGGTAAAGCTGGTGAGGAGTTCGACCGATGGTTGACCCAGTACCTGTAGCGCGACCGTGCCCGAGCAGCAGTTCCACGAGCCGGTCTTGTTGACGGAGACGATCGCGATGCTGAGGCCAGCCACAGGAAAGACGTACCTGGACGCCACGCTCGGTGGTGGTGGGCATGCCGAGGCGATTCTCGAGGCTTCGGCGCCAGCCGGTCGATTGGTGGGATTGGATCGGGATCCGCAGGCGATCCAGTTCGCAAGCCAGCGACTGGCACGGTTTGGTGATCGGGTCGAATTGTTGAATACGAACTTCGCCGAGATCGACCGGACGTCGAGGTTCGAGCGAGCGCGGTTTGATGGCGCTCTGCTCGACCTCGGCGTTTCCTCGGCGCAAATCGACGACGTGGTGCGCGGCTTCAGCTACCGTCAGGACGCTCCGCTGGATATGCGGATGGGGCCCAGAGGGGAACCTGCACGGGACCTGTTGTCGCGCGCCGCACCATCGACCCTGGAGCAGATCATTCGCGACTATGGGGAGGAGCGTCACGCGCGGCGCATCGCAAGAACGATCGTGCGCGAGCGCGAGCGTGAGCCGATCGATACGACCAATCGGTTGCGAGCTATCGTCGAATCAGCGGTCCCGGCGAGCTCTCACCGACTCAAGAGCGTCGCGAGGGTCTTCCAAGCGATTCGAATCGCCGTGAACGACGAACTGACGGCACTCAACAGAGGTCTCAAACAAATTGAGCGGCGGCTGAACGCCGATGCCCGGCTAGTGGTGATCGCTTATCACTCGCTGGAAGACCGTGTAGTCAAGCGGTACTTCCGCGAGTTAGCGGCGGATTGCAAGTGTCCGCCGGATCTCCCCGTTTGCCGGTGTGACAAGGTCTCCGAGGCGGACGTGCTCACCCCCCGACCGATCCGTCCGACCGAGGCCGAGGTCGCCGCCAATCCTCGTGCTCGGAGCGCGCGGTTGCGCGCCATCGAGCGGCGCCGCTCAGCGGCGAACCAAACTCGGACTTAGCGCCGGAGGGCACGGAGTCGGTGAACGTCTACGTCCGCGAGTACCGTAAGATCGAACACCGAACCCGTCGCCGGACAAGCTTCGCGTGGCACTACCTACCGACACTCCTTCTGCTCACGGCTACTGTCGTCGTGGGCAAAATCTACGTCCAGTCGGTCGCGATTCGATGGTCCGATCGCGCCGTAGAGCTAAAGACAACGGCGCGAGATCTAGAAGCCGCGAATGATGCGCTCACGCGTTCAATCGCGGTGTTGACGGCCCGAGACCGGGTAACACGCGCTGCGGACCAACGCTTGGGTATGGTCGCTCCCACCGAGGTCGATATCGTGTGGCTGCCGGTCCCGGATGGCACCCCCGCACACCAACCGCCAGTGCTCGCGAAGGTCGATCGTGGACCGTTGGCCACTGTGGGCGGTTGGTTTGATGCGTTCTGGCAGGAGGAAGCTCTCGCGCTGACGAGCCAATAGTGGCTCGTTCCCGGGGGATCCGCTCCAAGAAGGTGGGTGAGTCCGATCGCCTTCGAATCGGACGCCGGCGCCAACGGTTCATTTTCTTGCTACTCCTCATCTTCGCAGCTCGGCTTGGGGTTGCGTTCTTCGAGATCCAGATTCGTGACCACGATAAGTATCAAACAACTGCTCAAAAACAGCAAAAGAAGCGGATCGTCATTCCGCCCGAGCGGGGCACGATCTACGATCGCAACGGGGTGCCACTGACGGTCAATCAAGAAGAGTACGGGGTCTACCTCGTGCCACGCCACGTCGATCCCGA
>DAOWHI010000252.1 GCA_030641505.1 Gemmatimonadota bacterium
GAACGTCACGGTGAGCGTTGGTTCGCCCGGAGCGCGGTCGACGCCGCGGCCGAGCAGTTGATTGAAGCCGTGGGTTCGTATCACCGCCACCGGCCCCTTCAGCCGGGCATCGGTCTGGAGGCGGCCCGACAGGCGGTGGATGGCGCCGATCCGGCGTTGGTCGAAGCGGTGATCGGTGCGCTCGTAGACGGTGGCCAACTCGAACGCCGTGGTACGATGGTCGCGATTGCCGGCCACGCCGTCGAGCTGAAGGGAGAGGAAGAGCGACTGGTCGGCTCGATCCGAGACGTCTATCGAGAAGCGGGTCTCGAAGCTCCGGACACGATCCGACTTGCGAGGCGGCTCGGTGTCGACGAGCAGCGGCTGAGGGAACTCCAGCATTACCTTGAGCGGCGTGGCGAGCTCGTCAAGCTGGCGAGCGATTGGTACATCGATATCTCAGCGCTCGAACGGGCGCGTGTCGCGCTCGTTGAGCGGCTCAAGGCAGACGGATCGATAGATACTGGAACCTGCAAGGCGATCTTGGGAGTCAGTCGGAAATTCTTGATCCCTGTGCTCGAGTATTTCGATCGGGATGGGGTGACGCGGCGCGACGGCAACACCCGGGTCCTCGCCGAGCCCGTAGCATGAGTCTGTCGGTCGCTCGGTGTGGTGTCCTGTTGGCGTTGGTGATCGCGGGCGCGTGCGCCAGCTCACCGGAACGCAGGGCGCCGGCAACCAGCGGCGACAAGAGTGACGATGCCGAGTTCGGCGCGGCTCGAGAGGCGGCCCAGCGTGAGCGCGAGTTCGATACGCAGGCGGAGGCGATCGCGGCCGGTGTCTACGAGCCGTTCGTCCATCCCGACTCGGTGATCGGCGCGCCGACACCGCCGGCGACACCGGAGTTGACCACCCCGCGGGTGGCGGGCGACCCGAGCACCGAAGAGCTCATCGGAACCCTGGACCCACCAGCGACGTATAATCCACCCGTTGAGAGCGGTCAGTGGACCCTTCAGATGGGGGCATTCAATAGCGAGACTGGAACCCTTGTACGGATTCGACAACTCGAGGAGGATTTTCCCGAACTGGCGCGGTGGTTCGTCGACGGCGACGTGTACCGTGTCTACCTGGGGCGGTTCGTCGATCGCGCGACGGCCGAGCGCTGGCGGAATCACGTCGCCCAACGTGGGTACCCCGACGCCTGGATCACTCGCGCTCCGTAGGCTGGCTGTCCTGATTGGGTTGGCGGTCGTCCTGGCGATCGCCCTGCCAGGCTCGCTGACCGCACAGACCGGGCTCCGTGACGAGGAGTTCTACCTCGAGCAGAATTTCCCCAACCCGTTTACGCCCGGCGTCAGCCCGACGATCTTCACCTATCGATTGGACGCCGAGACGCACGCGCGACTCGTGATCTACAATCTCCTAGCGCAAGAGGTCGTGGTGCTCGTCGATCAGCGTCAGGGGCTCGGTCTCCACCGGGTGGCTTGGGATGGCAACAGCAATGACGGGGAACCGGTGCCGGCGGGCGTTTATTGGTACAAGCTCGAGGCCAACGGGAAGACGGCGCTAAAACGTCTCCGCGTCCGTCAGCCGGTAGAATCGAGCAGTGAAGCCGACCCGATAGCTGTCGGCTAAGCGCCGATCAAGGGACTTGATAGATCAGTCGGCCGCAGTTCTCGCAGGTCGTCGGCGTGTCCCCGATGTCGGCCAGCTTGGCGGTAGGATAGCGAACGAAGCACCCGTAGCAGACCCCGTTGTGCACGGGCACGAGTGGCCGATCGTACTTAGTCGCGATCGTCTCGAACCGGCGCAACACAGGGGGGTCGATTTCCGCCTTTAGGCTTTCGATTTCGGCATCGATCGTGACTGCGTCATCGGTCTCGAATCCAAGTGCCTCGTACGAGTTGTCACCGATATCGCGTTGACGCTGCATCAGATCCTGTAACGCGATCAGCCGTTCGATGCTCGTTTCCAGTCTGACCCTCCCCTAAACCTCGGCCTCTTCCAGAACGGCCAGGAACTCATCCGTCGAGCTGATCTCATTGAGTTGCGCGATGTTCTGCTCGTTCTTGCAGAACTGGGCGATCTTCCCGAGTACCGGGAGGTACTGGTTGGAGATCTCGACTGGCGGTGCGACAATGAGAAACAAGTGGTTGACCGGTAGGTCGTCGATCGCGCTGAAATCGAGGCCGGCTGGCTTGCGACCGTAGGCGACCCGGAGGCGGTTGACGACGAGTGAGCGGCAATGGGGAATGGCGACATGTTTCCCTATCCCGGTCGAACCTAGGTTCTCGCGCTTCCTGAGCAGCTTGACGAGCAACTGTTGGGCGTCCTGGTCGAGGCCAAACAACTCGACCATCTCCTCCAGGACAGCTTTCTTGGTGGTGGCGGCGAGGTCGAGGGTGACCTCGGTGTCGTTGCAGAACTCGAACAACTTCATGACCAGGCGCTTCTCCAAGTCGTAGCCGCACAGGCGTGATGCGGCAAGTTAGAAATCACGTTGCAACCTGACAATAAACCGGGGGTCGCTATTCGGCAGATCCAGGTCGGTGACCCGCTGAGCGACGAAAAAGCCTAGGTACGAGAACAAGTTGATGCCAGAGACCCCGACGCCGACGTCCGCGTGCCAATCCTCATAATCGCCGACCGCGCCCACGTCGGCGAACCCGACCAGGTGCCATGATAGGAATATGAGCGCAATGCGGCGATTGACAGGTAGGGGAAACCGAACCTCGGTGGACGCCTGGAGCCCCTCTTCGCCGACAAAGACAGCAGTCGGGAAACCGCGCAGCGAACCCGGACCCCCGAGGCGCACCAGCCGCTGGGGCGGGACGCCACGGTCGGTGAGCGCGCCCCGCCACAGCACCCGCCAGTCCCACCACGTGTCACGCCCAAATCGGGTGTAGCGTCTGACATCGACAGCGCCGCGCACGAAGTCGATGTCGCCCCCAAAGAATCCGCCGCCTCGCTCCCACTCACCACCTACGAGCCAGCCCGGCGCCGGCAGCAGCGGGCTCTGTACGTCTCGCCCGTCAAACCGAAATGACAGCGTCAGGCTGTGAAGCTTGCCATTTGCAACGCGCGGGTTACCGCGGAAATCATCGTCATCGAAGAGCGCGAACGGAGAGCGATTCCTCTCGCTGTGCTGCGAAGCATTGAGGAACGTTGCGCGTCCCCCATACCGGCCGCCGGGGGTCTCGGCGTCGACCGAGACCATGTACCCCTTCTCTCGCCACCAATCGAGCAGGTCGTTCCCGGCGAAGAACGTGTCGATGTCGTTCTCACGCTTGGGCACCCGCCAGTCGTCGAACGTCGCCTGGCGCTGGAAGTGCTCGTAACGAACGATTACTGCGCCGGGAACGGGCA
>DAOWHI010000142.1 GCA_030641505.1 Gemmatimonadota bacterium
CGACGCCGGCGACGAGCGCCGCCCCGGGAGCGAGCTTGAGCTCGCGGGCCAAGCCGTACATGAGTGCGCCAGCGAGGATTACATGCAATACGAAGCCCCAGCCGATCGCGCGGTGAAGTGGCATCGCGAAATAGAGGAGCGACGTTGGATAGTAGACCGGGTAAGGCAGGGTCGACAGGTAAGGCAGCCCACCGAACACGAACGGGTTCCACTGTGGCAGACCATGACCGGACTGAACTTGTTCGACGGCGAAGGATCGGCTCTGATACGCCTGTGACAACATGTCCGTGCCGAACATGACGCTGTTCCGCTCGGTGATGAAGGACCCAAAGAACGTCAGCGTGGCGATCGTCAAACCGATCAAGAACAGCCACCAAATCCGACGCGACGGAGTTGTCGGAGCCGGGAGTGAGGGCGGTCGGGTCTTTGCGCGCTTTCCCTTCTTCTTCCCCTTTCTGGCCGCTGTCATCGGGCACTTCCGTGACGGATGAGGAAAAACCACTGTGGCGAGAAGAGCTCGAGGGCCCGTTGCCGAGATCCGGCTGGCAACGAACGGGCGACCCGCCCCAGTAGCCGACCGATCCGGCTCGTATAGCGACCGAGTTCGGTCACGAGGACTCGATCGGTCAAATCGTCGAGTACCAGGCCGTGACGGCCCGCGGCAGCGGCTAGACGACGATGCGTGGTGAACTTGATGTCGGCGTAGCCCTTTCCGCGCCCGCTCCACCGCAGGATCCGCGTCGCGACTGACTCAGGCCACCATGCCAAAGTGGGGATGCGGTAATGGGGCTCAATGACTGCAAATCGGTTACCGGCTGTCATGTACACGCGACCATTGGTGGCTAGCACTCGGGCAAGCTCCGTAAAGAAGGCGTCCAGGTTTCGAACATGCTCGTAGACGTGGTTCGCGATTCCGAAGTCGACGCTCAGATCGCGCAGCGGTAACCGCTCCAGATCGGCGACCGCCATCCGCTCCGGATCCTCCACAAACGCAAGATCGATCTCAAGCCCGATGATCGGACGACCAGCCCGCTCCTCCAATCGTCTTCGGATTAGCCCGGTACCGGCGCCGAGATCGACAACCATCGGTGCTGCCTCGAGCCACGACTGACAGACGGCATGGATAAGGTCCGCTTTCTGGCGGCGTGATGCTCGGTACTTGGGGTTCGCCAGCCACCGGGTGTAATAGTCGCCCGTCAATCCTGGATCGTTACCGTTCCACCGGGCCTCGCGTACACCCGATCGAGGCGTGTCAAGATCGTGTCCCAGCCAAAGGCTCCGCGCACGTGTTTACGGCCGGCAGAACCGATTCGATTCGCCAGCTTCGAGTCGTCCAGCACACGTCGAATGCCGTCAGCGATCGCCGGTACCGTGTCCTCGACCAACAACCCGGTGTGCCCGTCTGCGACGATGTCGGTGATGCCACCTCGGCGGGTCGCCACCACCGGTACTCCGTACGTCATCGCTTCGAGCAACACCACGCCGAGCCCTTCGGTGTCCTCGCGCGCGTCGAGCGTCGCCGGCAAGACGAAGCATGCCGCCCTGCGATACGCGGTCACCAGCTCTTCTTGGCTGACTTTGCCGAGGAACTCGACGCGTCCGGCGATACCGAGCTCTTCAGCTAGCTTCGCCAGCCGGTCGTGCTCGGGACCAAACCCGACTACCTGCAATCGCCAACGATGATCGCGCTGTGTGGCCAGCGCCTCGAGCAAGCGGTGAACACCTTTGCGCTCGACGAGACGGCCGACAAACAGGATCACCGGGTCACCACCCCGTGAGGATGGTTCGGTCGCTCCGTTGTGTGCGGGCAATGGCACGCCATATGGAATGATCTCGATCTTGGCCGGCGTGTAGGGCACCAGCGAGGCCTGTGTGCTGGTTGAGATGGCGACCAGCTTCGATCGCCGGCAGTACCACCGCAGAAACGCCTTGGCGGGTGGGAAGCGCGTCTCCGCCCATCGGATCTCGGCGCCGTAGAACGTGGTCACGAGCTCGGCCCCGGCAGCTCTGGAAGCCATCCAGCCGATCACACCGTGGGGTACAGCCCAGTGAACATGCACGACGTCGAACCGTTCTCGGCGCCCCAGCCGACGCCCGGCGGCCATTCCCGCGGTCAAGTACGAGGGCAGCAGCAGCGCGTATCCTGGTTGCCTCTGTAGCCGATCTGGGGTGGCTTCCTCGTGCGTCAGTCGCTCCCATTTGGACGGCGCGTACCGAAACCGATGAACGGTTACCGGACCCTGACGCTGCCTCCCCAATCCGCGATAGGTGGGTACGAGTACGTGCACATCGTGTCCGGCCTCGGCTTGTTTTTGGCACAAGGTGACGAGCCAGGGCGTGATCACGTCGTCGGTCGATCGCGGCCAGGCGGTAGCGACGTGGAGTAAGCGCATCACCCTGCAAGAGCCTGGCGTGCGGGGCGCTTCACCCCTCCGTGCCCGGTGGTTTGTCAGAATCGAGCAGCCGGCGCTCGAGGTGCTCGACGCGATCGCGAACCTGGACGATTCCTTCTGCCAAAACGCCCAAAGAGAAGAGCAATACGCCCAAGATGAGCAGCAGTATGACAAGGTAGAGCAGGGGTCGGTACCCTTGGTTGAGCCCGAATCGGAAATACAAAGCCACAATTCCGACCGCGAACCCGCTTGCCCCTAGGACGATGCCTAGGGTACCAAAGAACACGAGCGGTCGACGGAGGATCGAAGTCAGCATCTTGACCGATAAAAGGTCGAGCACGCCGGCGAGTATGCGTCCTGTCCCAGAGTACTTGGATGTCCCGAATCGTCTCGGATACAGCCTAATCGGTATTTCAGTCACCCGGTAGCCGTGGTCATGCGCCAGAACCACGAAGAAACGGTGCCAGTCGTGCCGCAGCGGAATGACGTCCAGGATATCTCTACGAAAAGCCTTCATCGAGTTGAGATCGTGAACTGGCACCCTGAAGAGCTTCCGCGACAACCAGTTGTAGATAACCGAGACGAACCGTTTTTCGTAGGGGCCTTGTTTCCAGCCGGTCACCACGTCGTATCCCTCGCGGAGCTTATCGAGGAAGCGTGGGATATCGTCTGGCGTGTGTTGAAGATCGGCGTCAAACAGAACGATGTACCGCTGCCGGGTAGCGGTCGAAGCGGTCACCATGGCTTCCGTTTTTCCGCAGTTTGCGGAATGGCGCTCGATTCGAACTGGCACTGGGAAGTTTCGAGCCGCTTCGACCGCGGCCGACGCGGTGCCGTCGGTGGAACCGTCATCGATTAGCAGAATCTCGCCGCCCAGTTCGTGGTCAAGCCATGTCTTGCGCAGTGCGTCGAACAGCGGGATCATGCTCTCGACTTCGTTATACGCCGGGATCGCCAGCACGAACCCGCTTCGGGACTCTGCCGTCATGTGGTCGTTCCGCTCGCCTTCTGGAGCACCGCCATGGTCTGGGTCGCCGCGGCGTCCCACGTGTAGTGTTTGGCCCGCTCGATGGCCGCCAGTTCCAATCGCTGCCGTTCGATTGGTTCTACGATCGCTCGTTTCATGGCAGCCGCTAGGCGCCGCACGTCGCCGTGAGGCACCGCCCACCCAGTTTCGCCGGCCACGATCGTATCCCTCAAACCCGGCGCGTCGCTGACGATGGCGATCGTCCCCACCCGTTGAGCCTCGAGGCTGGATATGCCCCACCCCTCCTTGGGGCTCGTATAGCACAGCGCCCATGCGGATCTGAGGAGCTCCCACTTGCGGTCTTCCCCGACCCAACCGACGAACTCGATTCGGTCTAAGCCGCTGGCCGCCGCGCGACGTTCGAGCTGCGATCGGTGGTCACCGTCGCCGGCGATGACGAATCTTGCGTCCGGATGGTCAAGGGACACGAGCGCGAAGGCATCCAAGATCAGCTCGATCGCTTTGTAGCGCTTCAATCTCCCCAGATACAGAAACAGGGGTGTCGTTGACTTCTCTTTACTGATCAGTTCATCGAAGGGCGCGTCCGAGATGCCATTGGGGATCACCGTGATCTGCTCTCGGCGTACGCCGCGCCGCATCAACTCGTCCGCGGTAGAATCGGACACCGCGATAAAGGCTGAGTGCCGGTAGGCGCGCGAGATCGGTCGCTCGCCGAGCCAGACATAAGTCGCGAACGCTGGGTTCGTCTCATGGTAGGCAATCCGGCCGAGAAGGTGATGAACCAGCGCCACGACCGGCTTATCGGCGAACAGCGGTGACAGAAAAGGGATTTTGTTTAGGTCGTCGACGATCACATCGTAGTCATTGTGACGCAGAACCCGTCGGTAGAAGCTCGGCACGATGTAGTTGAAAAGTCGGTATCGTTGTCCGCGCCTGAGGATATTGATCCCCTCCAGTTGCTCGGTTGACGGTGCGCCCGGATGCCCCGCGCACAACAGATCGACGCGGTGACCCAACCGAGCGATCCGACCAAAGACCTCGCGCAGATGAAACTCCGCCCCACCAGCGAACGGGTGCGTCCAGTCTTGCCAGTTGATGACAAGAACGCGCATCAAGGACTATGGGGCTTGCGAGCCACGATCCCTATTGTGTGTGCTAGGTAACGGGCGATACGTGGCGCCAACAAGCGATCTCGGACTTCGCGGCGGGCTCGCCGGAAAACCTTTGGCCCACGCGGTTCCAGGGGCAGCGATGCCATCGGCCCGGCCGCGTGGCGGAGCAACCGGTAGGCCAAGCTCGGCACCATCCAATCACCATAGGTCTCGATCACCTCGTAGCCAGCGCCCAATACCAACCGTTGGAGCTGACCGATCGTATACTCGGTTTCCCAGCCCGCGAACCATCGGTTCAAACGCAGTGCCATTCGCTTGAGGAACGTCCACGGATGAAAGGTCTGTGGAACGTCGACCACCAGCAGGCCGCCCGGTCGGGTAACCCGCGAGTTTTCCGCCAAGAACGCGGTCGGGTTTCCAAAGTGCTCGAGCACGCCCTGATGGAATACGACGTCGAAAGTCGCGTCCGCAAACGGAAGATGCAGGGCATCGCCGCCAACGAGCCCCCGTCCCACCAAGCCCGGCGCCGATCGCGCCATGATCGACCAGGCGGCCGGAGAGCTGTCGAGCGCGATCGCGAAGAGCCCTCTCTCGGACAGCCACGCAGTGTCACGCCCCGTTCCGGCGCCCACTTCGAGCACTCGCTCTGCATCTGGCGGAAGCGCTCTCATGACCGCCTCGAGCACTTTCGGGCTGGATCGGTAGACCTGTTCGAGGTCGTCCTTCTCGGCCCAGAACCGGTCCCAGCGTGGGATGTCCGGCCTTTCGGTCACAGCCCCATCGCCAATCTGGCGGCCTCGAAACGCGGGAGCCCGCGGCGCTCAATGGCGTCTTGGGCTGCCGCGATATCGTACTCGAGTCGGACCATGCGCACCGTGTCCGAGCCGAGATCGAGCACCGCACAGGCAGCCCGAGGATCGTGGTCTCGTGGCTGGCCGACGGCGCCCGGGTTGATGATCGCCCGGCGGTATGGGCTCAAGGGTACCTCCCTCTCGTCCACGGCGGCTGCGTCCTCCGCGCCTTCGATGTCGACTCGGCTTGTTCCACCGTCAGCGATTTGAGCGAATACCGCCGGAATGTGCGTGTGCCCAACAAGCCCGTAGCGGGTCGCCAGCGCCTCGAACTCAACCACCGCGTCGGCTTCATCGTGGATGTACCTGTAACGACCGGGATTGGCGAATCCGCTGTGACTTATGGTGACTCCATCGAGGTCGATCGTTGGTGGCAACTCAGCCAACCAGGCGAGCTCCGGCTGACCAAGCAGCTCGGCTTGACGTTCAACCGCTCGGCGCGCGTGTTCGTTGAATCGTCCTCTGAGCGACGGATCGACGACCGCGTGATCGTGGTTCCCCTTGACCGTGCCTGCGCAGCGTTCGCGGATGATCCGAATGCAATCTTCAGGATCACCCCCATATCCGACCACATCGCCCAAACAGTAGATGGCGTCTACGCCCGCATCGTCGAGGTACTGTACGGCCCGGGTCAGCGCCTGGAGGTTCGCGTGAACGTCGGCGACAACACCGTAGCGGGCGTGCGTGTGTTCAGTCATGGCCTGGGGCTGACAGCCGCTCTGTGGCGCGGCTCAGGAGGGAATGATATCGAGCCGCCGACCTGCAGCGTCGAGAACTCCGTTGACGAAGCGAGCCGAGTCCTTTCCGCCGTAACGATCCGCCAACTGGATCGCCTCGTCGATCGTTACCTTGAATGGGACGTCACTTATGTAACAGAACTCGACCAGGGCGAGCCGCAGTATGGATCGATCGATGACCGACATCCGGGCGGGATCCCAGTTCTCTGCTGCCTGATCGACCATCATGTCGATCTCATCCATGTTTTTCGAAAGCGCTGCGAGGATCTCTTCAGCGAAAGACCGCGTGCCGGAAGCGATTCTCCGCCGACTAAAGAAGTCTTGTGCTTCATCCGAAAGCGACCGGGAGCGGCTCTGAATCTCCCATGCGTACAGAATCTGAAGCACCCAACGCCGTGCCTTGTGGCGACGCTTCATCGGACCCGGAATCCTCGCACGGCAGGTTCGGTCTCGGCCAAGCGCGTGTAAAGGGACAGTTGCGAGAGCACAGCGCGGGCAGCTTCTCCGCCTTTGTCACCGCCTTGCCGGCTAGCACGTTGCTCCGCCTGCTCTCGAGTATCGGTCGTCAACACGCCAAACCCGAGGGGAATGTTCAGATCGACCGCCAGCCGCTGAAGTCCTTGAGCCGCAGCTTCGGCGATGATGTCGAAGTGCGGGGTCTCGCCACGAATCACCGCGCCAAGCGCGACAACGGCATCGATATCTTGCCGCAAGCCGACCACCTGGCGGCAGGCGGGGGCTAGCTCAAAGGCGCCAGCCACGTGGTGTTCCTCGATATCGGGTTCGACCACACCGGCGGCGAGCAGCGCTTCACGAGCACCAGCGGCCAGTTCGCTCGTGATCTGCTCGTTGAATTCCGCGACCACCAGCGCGACTCGCTTTCCCGTGGCATCGATCTCCGACTTGTGTGCGCCTCCAGTTACCACGTTACCACCCGCTCATTGTCGAAGGAGGTGCCCAAGCTTGTCGCGCTTAGTTTCGAGATAGCGTCGATTATAAGCGGTGGGTTCGATCTCGATCGGGACGTGCTCGGTAATCTTGAGTCCATAGCCCTCGATCGCCGCTCGCTTCCGCGGGTTATTGGTCAGCAGTCGCAATGTGGTCAATCCGAGATCCACGAGGATTTGACACCCGATACCATAGTCGCGTGGATCGGCTCGAAAACCGAGGTGCTCATTGGCCTCGACAGTGTCGAGACCCTCATCCTGAAGCATGTACGCCTTGAGCTTGTTGACGAGCCCAATGCCCCGGCCCTCCTGGTGCATATACAA
>DAOWHI010000278.1 GCA_030641505.1 Gemmatimonadota bacterium
CTCAAGCTCGTCCTCGAACGCAACCACTTGATCGCCGAGGGTGCCGCCGCTACCGCGATTGCTGCAGCGCTGTCGGGGCGGGCCGGGTCCGGTCGCATCGTGTGTGTCGTCAGCGGTGGAAACATCGACTGGGCGACGTTGGTAGAAGTCGTCGGGGCAGTGGCGTGAAAAACGTGGTTCAAAAGGAGAGATGATGCGAAAGCTCGTGCTTGTCTTGTTGGTGGCCCCCGCGCTCGCGGCGTGGTCGTGGACCGTTCCTCAGAACGACGTCGAAGGCGTTGAGGCGGCACTCAATCAGTACTTCAAGGGACACGAGACCGGTCGGGCGGACGTCATGGCCGAGGCGTTTCACCCCGAGGCGCGGCTGATCTGGATGGGTGACGAAGGGGTGCGTATTCGCGCCCTCGACGATTGGCTCGCTGGCTTCGACGACACGCCTGCAGAGGACGAAGACCAGCACCAACGACGCATCGTATCGATCGACATCACCGGCAATACCGCCATCGGCAAGCTCGAGCTCGTCTACCCCGACGTGACGCTGATCGATTACATGACGCTCCTGGAGACCGCAGAGGGGTGGAGGATCGTCCACAAGAGCTTCACGCGAGCGAGCTCATAGCCTCAGCCAGGCGTTGCCCACGGCTGGTTTTTGTTGGAACTTGAGCGCATGGCGACCCTGATCCAAAATGCCGAGGTCGTTACCGCCGCGGAGAAAAAACGCGCCAACGTTCGGATCGATGGCGAGAAGATCGCCGCCGTTGGTCAAGATGTGGCGGCCGAGTCCGGCGACGAAATCGTTGACGGCTCCGACCAGTTGCTTATCCCGGGCGGGGTCGATCCCCACGTTCACATGGCGTTGCCGTTTATGGGGACGGTCTCGATCGACAATTTCGAGAGCGGCACGATCGCCGGGATCATGGGCGGGACGACGGGGTTGATCGACTTCGCGATCCCCGCCAAGGGCGAATCGCTGCTCGAGACGCTCGAAGTCTGGTACGAAAAATCCGCTGGCAAGGCAGCCCACGACTACTCGTTTCACATGGCGGTTGTCGACTGGGACGATCGGATCGCCAGCGAGATTCCGAAGGTCGTCAGCGACCACGGTATCACATCGTTCAAGCTCTTTATGGCCTACAAAGGCGTTCTCGACGTTAACGACGAGCAGATCTTCCACATTCTCGAGGCGACCAAGGCGGCCGGCGGATTCGTCAACGTACACGCCGTCAACGGCGACATACAGCTCATGTTAGCCGACCGGTTCGCCGAGCAGGGAAAGACCGGTACCCGTTATCACGCGCTCGCTCAGCCGCCGCGGGCCGAGGGCGAGGCAACCGGACGGGTGATCGATCTAGGCGCGATCGTTAACCAGCAGGTCTACATCGTGCACGTCACGTGCACCGACGCGGTTGAGCGGATCGCTGCCGCGCGTGCGCGCGGCGAGCCAGTATGGGGCGAGACGTGCCCGCAATACCTGTTGCTGGATGACTCGCTCTACGACCTGCCTGACTTCGAGGGTGCCAAGTACGTGTTGTCGCCACCATTGCGGAAGAAGAAGGACCAGGAAGCGCTGTGGAAGGCGCTCGCCGACGACGAGATCTCGGTCATGGGAACCGACCACTGTGCGTTCAGCTTCGCTGAGCAAAAACAGATGGGTCGTGATGACTTTCGGCTTATTCCAAACGGGTTCATGGGGCTTCAGGAGCGGCTGCCGCTGCTCTACACGCATGGCGTCGACAAGGGGCGGATCAGCGTCAATCGTTGGGTCGAGCTGTGCTCGACGAATCCGGCCAAGATCTTTGGCCTCTACCCTCGCAAAGGTGCGATCGAGGTCGGCTCGGACGCAGACCTCGTGTTGTGGGATCCAACGGCCTCCAACACGATCTCGGCGGAGACTCACTTCTCGCGCTGCGACTACAACGTGTACGAGGGGTTCGAGACGGTGGGCGCGCCAACCAGGGTGTGGGTGCGCGGTGAGCTGGCGGCGTCGGACGGCGAGTTCGTCGGCTCGGTCGGGCGCGGGCAGTTCGTGAAACGGTCACCGAGCTAGGCTACTAGCCGATAAACTCACCGTCCGGCGTCCGAATGAAATCGTCCGTTAACGGCGCAAACGGTCAACCTCACCGATTTCTCTGTAGCCAAGCTGACCAAACCAAGCATACGTGATCGTGCTGCAAAGGAAATGAGGAGTGCGACTTGACAACGTCTATCGTTGCATGGTACGAGGGGAAGGTTGAGGCAAAGGTACGGAACTCGCGCTCTACGGAGGACCCGGACTGACACTGACACCCATCACCCGACGCGCGTTCATGGCGTCCACCGCCAGTGTGGCGATCGTAGCCACCCTGCCGGGTTGCGCACTGGGAACTCGGCGAGACGAGGTAGAGCGCCGTGCGCTGCTGCGGATGGCCCGCCTGCTATACCCTCACGACGGTCTGGACGATGCGATTTATAGGGACGTTCTGGAGCCGTTGCTCGTTCGCGCGGATGGCGATGGGGCTCTCGCTGGTGACCTGCGCGCCGGCATCGAGATGCTGGATGCGGAGGCGGGCGGGAATTGGCGCTCCGCGTCTCCGGACAGCCAGCTCGAGGCCCTCAAACGGATCGAAAAAAGCGCCTTCTTCGAGACGATGCGGGACGCCGTCCAGCGGGCGCTCTACGAGCACCCGACGGTCTGGGAGTTGATCGGTTACGAGGGCCCCTCGGTGCAGTACGGCGGCTACCTCCACCGCGGATTCGACGACATCGACTGGCTACCGGTCGAGTGACCGTGCCTAGGGAGTACGACCTCAACGACGATCGTGTCGTCGTCGTGATCGGCTCCGGTGCCGGCGGCGGCACGGTGGCCAACGAGCTGGCGCAGAAAGGAATCGACGTCGTCTGCCTGGAAGCGGGCGGTCGATTGACGCTCGCCGATGTCGTCAACGACTACCGCCTCATGAACGAGCGCATGGGCTGGCACGACGAGCGGCGGGGCGCCGGGGTGTGGCTGTGCAAGACGGTCGGCGGCACGACGATGCGCTGGTCCGGCTGCTGCCCGCGCCTTCTCGTCCATGAGCTCCGCGCTCGGTCGACCTATGGCGCCATGGACGATACGACGCTGATCGACTGGCCCCTTACCCTGGAAGAGCTTGAGCCGTACTACGACCAAGCCGAGGCCAAGATGGGGGTCTCGGGTACGAACGGTCTTCCACCGTTGGCCGAGAACAGCCACTTCAAGGTGCTCAAGGCGGGCGCACGTCGCATCGGTTATCGGGACATCACGACCTCACATATCGCCATTAATTCTGTCGCCTACGACGGACGTCCGGGATGCCAGCAGATCGGTTTTTGTAACGCGGGCTGTGCCATTGGCGCAAAGTGGTCGACGCTCTACACGGAGGTGCCCAAGGCGGAGACCACCGGGCATTTCGAGCTTCGCACCCATGCCATGGCGATCCGGATCAATCACGATGAGCGTGGACGGGTGACCGGGGTGGTCTTCAGAGACGTCGACGGGGTGCTCCACGAACAACGGGCGCGCGCGGTCTGCGTTGCGTGCAACGTGGTCGAAACCACGCGGCTGCTGCTACTGTCCGAATCGAGCCTGTTCCCCGACGGACTGGCCAACTCGTCGGGCCATCTCGGCAGGAACTACATGCGACACTTGGCCCAGGGCGTATCTGCGATCATGCCAGGGCCGGTCAATCAACACCGAGGCACCGCCCAGACGGGCTTTGTTCGCGACGAACACCGTCACGATCCGAGGCGTGGTTTCGCGGGCGGTTATCTCCTCGAGTTGTCCGGTCAGCCACCATTCGTCTTCGCGCGCAAAGCAGGATGGGGCGCCGATGCCCAGCGTTGGATGGAAAACTACTCCCACGGTGCGGGTTTGCTTTTGTGCGGGGAAGACCCTCCTCAAGCGAGCAACCGGATCGGTCTCCATCCCACGGATAAGGACGCATTGGGTTTGCCGATCCCGGTGCTCGAGTATTCACTTCATCCGAATACGAAAGCGATGATGCAGCACGCCGTCGCGCAGGGACGGGAACTCTATTCGTCGCTTGGAGCGACAGACATCCGGGATAACACCGATCAACTCGGTGGAGGGTGCCACAACATGGGCGTGGCGCGCATGAGCGCCGACCCGAGTGACGGCGTCACCAATCGCTGGGGCCAGGCGCACGATGTTCCCAACCTCTTCGTCTCGGACGGCAGCGTGTTCTCGACGAGCGGTGCACCCAACCCGACGCTGACGATCGTGGCGCTCGCCATCCGTCAGGCTGATCACATCGCCGAGCGCATGACGCAAGGAACGTTGTAGGCACCAATCGTCGCGGGTGACGCCTCAGATTGGCTTCTTGGCGACAATCAATGCCCATCCCACGTTGCTGCGCTCCGCCATATCGACCCAAAACATCAGACCATCGAGGGTGCGTTGTACAAGCTCCGCACCGACGTTTGAAACCAACTCCTCGCGCTTCTCCCTCGCCTGCTGTGCCGCCCACGCGTAGCTCGCCGCGACGTGCTCCGACCAATCTTCGACTCGTTGTATCTTGAAACCCAGATCCAGCATTTCTGACAGATATCGCTCCGTATCCCACATTTCCGGTGTGCGAACACGTTCGTAGAGACGAGCCCGATCATCCGGGTCCAGATCGCGACTCGCCAGAATATCGGTAAAGTCCAACAAACCCCCAGGCTTGAGCACCCGAAAGATCTCTTCGAGGATCTTTCTCTTGTCCGCACCATACATCAAAGAGTCTTGACTCCATACGACGTCGAAGGACGCTGCCGGGTAGGGAAGCTCATGGAAGTCACCGCGGTCGTAGGATATTCGAGAATCGAGTTTCGCCTCCTTCGTCAGGCGAATGGCCTCTTCCGTTTCTACACTGCTCACGTTTAGTCCGGTCACTCGACATCGAAATCTCGAAGCGAGGTATCTAGCCGGTCCTCCGTACCCGCTGCCGAGATCGAGCACCCGAGTGTCCTCGTTCAACCTGGCATGTCGAGCCATAAGCTCGGTAGTGTGTTCAATCGCCTCCCGATGAGTTCCGCCATCCACCCGTGGCACACCAAGATGGAGATTTTCTCCCCATGTCGTCTTGTATATCGTGTCTGCGGGTCCATCGTAGAACTCGCGCACCCGGGCCGTGGCCTCGTCCCTTGTCTTCTTGTCCAATTCTGGTCTCCTCGCCGACGTCACCATGTCTTCACGCTCGTGGTCGAATGCCCAGCATTGCGAGAAGGTCCTCGGCACTCGGCCTTGCCGAGACGATCTGCTCCTTTTTCTGCTTCGGCAACTTCTTTACACGATGCTCCACCTTGAGGGCCAGGGCGCGACTCCCGATCTTCGCTTGATATGCAAGTTGAAGAGGTCCTTTCGAACGCAAGTACTTCGCGCCGCTTCCACCAACCTCTTTGTGCTCGACCAGTCGGCGAGCCACATCTGTAGCGATGCCCGTATACAATGCGTCGTGTCGAGTTCTTATCAAGTAAAGGTGCCAATCGCACATCAGTGGTCACTCACGATTCGATCTGAGCTCGAAGGTCGGCCCGAGACGGATCAGGTATTGCGTGAGAGCGTGAATCAACACCACGGTGCCGGCCAACTCCAAGCCTTCCTCGAGTGTCGTGATCACCACGTAGCCGAAATTATTCGGACCAAAAAGTTCAAAGTGGCGGCCGCCGACGAGCTCGAAACCGATCGCACCTCCGACATAGAGAAGCCCGGCCCACAGAAGCCCGCGTCGAAG
>DAOWHI010000036.1 GCA_030641505.1 Gemmatimonadota bacterium
AAGTAGATCTTGGGCTGAAGGCGAAGCGGGCGTCCGCCCAGCGGGGCGAGTGATAGCCCAACACCCACCGCCCACAGCGAAGGCCTCGCGTCGGCCCACCACAGCACAGTACCGAGCGCGACCTTGGGGTCGGGTCCATAGTCGACTCGCAACCCAGCCGCGGACACCCAACCCTGGTCGAGCTCGTCGGCCAACGCGTCGTCGACGTGCAGCGCGGCCACGGTCGCGGCCAGCGTCCATCCCCGCTCCTGCTGGGCGCCCACCACGGGGACACCCGCGACCACGAGCAGCGCCACCACGATGACCGCAATTCGCGGTCCCGGACTCAGCGGTCGGGTGCTCCCGACTGTTTGCGTTTGCGTCGCTCTTTGCCCAGCGCCAGCACCACCAGGGTCGCGAAGCCGCCCCAGACAAAACCGCAGATCACCGCAAACGTGATCCAAGCCGCGCCGGTCACGCCGCTTCCTCGGCAACGCCAGGCGCCAGACGCCGGTTAAAGATCAGCAGCAGCGCGAGCACAATCCCCCACTGCAAGACAAATGTGCCCAAGCTCCAGGACGCGAACGGATCGAGACTGGCGCGCAACCCTTCGCTCGAGAGGGTTTGGCTCAGCCACCAGACCAGCAGCACCACCGCTTCGACGACGACCAGCACCATGGCCACGTTCCACCATCGGCCGATCGTAAAGTCGCTGCCCTCGCTGTTGACGTACCGAACTCGGAAACGGTCCACACCGTACTTGAGAACCCCGATCCCGAAGAAGAGGCCCGACAACATGAGCCCCACGCCCCACACGTTGTCTTGATTGTCGAAGAACCCCATACGGAGCGCGCTGGGGACTCCCATGACGAGCGCCGCGGTACCGACGATAGCCAGCGCGCGACGGCGCTCCGTGCCGCGGTCGACGAGCGCGCGCGTGGCCAGCTCGATCATCGAGATCAGGCTCGTCAGCGCTGCAAGCAGCAAGGCCAGGAAGAAGAGCGCCATGAACATCCGGCCAGCCGGTATGGCAGCAAACAGTTGTGGCACCCAGATGAACGTCAGCCCGTTGTTGCCGGCGCCAACGATCTCGCTAGCGGCGTCGGGGCGGATCGAGAAGATCGTGCACAGCACCATGATGCCGGCCAACAGCGAGATCGAGTTGTTACCGAACCCGATGATGAACGCGTTGATCGTCGTATCCTCGCGCAGCCGCATGTACGTCGCGTACGTCAGCGCGAGCCCCCACCCGGCACCCGTATCCCACGCGTTCTGGGTCAGCGCCTCCAACCAGATGCGGCTGTTCCCGAGCGCCGACAAGTCGGGCGTGAACAGAAACGCGAGACCGCGTGTAGCGCCAGGCAGCGTGACCGCGCGAACGACGAGCACCAGCAAGAGTCCGATCAGCACCGGCATCAGTATCCGTGTCGCGCTTTCGATTCCCTTGATGCCGCGCGACACAATGAACAGACCGAGGCCGAGCCCCAAAACGAGCGTCAGTACCGGCCACCCGGAGCCGGTGTACGCCTGCCAGAAAGCTTCGGGATCCGCGCCCGGGATGTCGCCGCTTACCGCCGCTACCAGGTACCGCATACACCAACCGGTCACAACCGTGTAGTAGAACATGATGAGCGTCGAGCACAGCGTGACCCAGGCGCCCATCCACGCCCAACCGCCGCCGCCCAGCTTGGCGAACGCGCCGATCGGGCCAAGCCGGGTGCCCTTCCCGAGCGCGAACTCGCACAGCAACAGCGGCACCGACCACGTGATCAGGAACACCGCCCACGGGATCAGGAACGCGCCACCGCCGTTGGTGGCCGCGATCCGCGGGAAGCGCCAGATGTTGCCGGTGCCGACCGCCATGCCAAGCATGGCCAGGAGCATGCCCCAGCGACTGCTAAAGCGAGCGGTGCCGGCGCTCACGCCAGAGCGTCCCGTCTAGCGTGAGTAATTAGGCGCCTCTTTGGTGATGGTGATGTCGTGCGGATGACCCTCGATCTGGCCGGCGAGCGTGACCTGTATGAACTCGGTGTTCTCCCTCAGGCCGGCCAGATCGCCCACACCGCAGTACCCCATTCCCTGCCGTAGACCCCCGACCATCTGGAAAATCGTCTCGCTGATCGGCCCGCGGTACGGGATACGGCCTTCGATCCCCTCGGGCACGTACTTCGTCTCGTCAACCTGTTGCTCTTGGAAGTACCGGTCGCCCGATCCCTCCGCCATCGCAGCGACCGAGCCCATGCCGCGGTACGACTTGAACGTGCGACCCTCAAACAAGATCGTCTCGCCCGGGCTCTCCTCGGTACCGGCAAACAGCGAACCCATCATGACGCTCGACGCACCCGCGGCGAGCGCTTTCACGATGTCTCCCGTGTAACGCACTCCGCCGTCGGCGATCAACGGCACGTCCGCCGCCGCACACGCTTCGACGCAGTCGAGCACGGCCGTCAGCTGCGGAACGCCGATCCCGGCGATCAGCCGCGTGGTGCAGATTGAACCGGGTCCGATCCCGACTTTGACCGCGTCGACGCCACGCTCGATCAAGTCCCGCGCACCGCTCGTGGTGGCAACGTTGCCGGCCGCCAGCTGGACGTCGGGGAATCGCTCGCGCACCCCGGATACGGTCTCGAGCACTCCGGCTGAGTGGCCGTGCGCGGTGTCGATCATGAGCACGTCGACGCCGGCTTCGACCAACGCGGTCGCCCGGTCCATCGTTTCGCCGCTCGTTCCGATCGCCGCCGCCACTCTCAATCGGCCGCGGTCGTCTTTCGACGCGTTGGGAAACTGGCGCCGCTTCAAGATGTCGCGCACGGTGATCAGACCCTCGAGCCGACCCTCGTCATCGACGATCGGGAGCTTCTCGATCTTGTGTTCGCCCATGATGCGTTCCGCTTGCTCGAGCGTCGTCCCCACCGGGGCGGTCACCAACCGATCGTCGCCGGTCATGACGTCACGTGCGAGGCGCCGGGAATCCTGCTCGAACCGCAGATCACGGTTGGTGACGATCCCCAACAGCCGACCGTCCTGGCGGACGATCGGCACGCCTGAGATCCCGAATTGATCCATCAACTGTCGGGCTTCGGCGATCGGGCGCTCGGGCTCCAGTGTGACGGGATTCTGGATGAGGCCGCTCTCTGACCGCTTAACGCGATCGATCTTGGCCGCCTGGGTATCAATCGAGAGGTTCTTGTGGAGCACGCCGATCCCACCCTCACGGGCTATCGCCACCGCCATCCTGGCGCCCGTGACCGTGTCCATCGCCGCTGACACGAGCGGGGTATTGAGCTCGATGCCGCGCGTGAAGCGCGTGGTGATGTCTACGTCCCGGGGGTGCACGGCAGAGTGCCCCGGAACCAGTAGGACGTCGTCGAAGGTGAGCCCCTGGCGAATCGGCTTCATGCAGACCGAGAAATGTGAGGAGCGAGCAAGGAAACGTGGAGTCTAAGAACGTCCCGGGTGACTGTCAAAAACCGCCCGATTGGGGCGCGTTGCTCGCTCGACGGCGGGCTCCTAATTTCTTGCCTTGGCGTTGACTCTCGACGACACGATCACCCGCCTGGCCCACCTGCCACCGTCATCAAGCCCGGTGATCTCGTGCTTCGTCAACACGCGACCTGATGGCCGGGGCCGATCGACACATCCGGTTTTCCTCAAGAAAGCGTTCGCCAACCGGCTACGCACGTTTCCCGAGCGCTCGGCCGCCCACCGACACTTGGTCGCCGATCGGGATCGCATCATCGAATACTTCGAAGACGAACTCGAACCGAGCACCCACTCGGTCGCGATCTACGCTAACGACGCGGATGGCCTCTTCGAAGCACTGACCTTCCGCACCACGTTCGATGAGAACCGGCTCGTTGTGGGACCGGTGCCGCACCTCTATCCGCTTATCAAATTGGCCGACCAGGCGCCGCGCTACGCAGTCTGTGTTGCCGACGTTCACCAAGCCCGAATCGTCGTCGTGGGATTGGGAGAGGTGCTCACCGAAAGCGATTTCGAACCGCCGCAACCGATCGACCGCACGCGGGTCGCGGGGTGGGCCGAGATGCGGTACCAAGCTCGCATCGAGGACCACCTGCAGAAGTACGCGCGCGAGATCGCCGATCGACTGGCCGCGATCGTCGATCGCGGCGAAGTCGACTACGTGATCTTGGGTGGCGATGGACTGATGCTCGGCGGGCTTCGTAAATACCTGTCGCGGAGCGTGAAGGAGAAGGTGATCGACGAAGAGCATATCCCGATCGACGAATCGGCGAGCGATATCCTCAAGCGGACGATCGCGGTCGTGCGCGAGACCGAAGCCGCCGACAGCAAGAACCTGGCCGACACCGTGGTAGACCGCTTCCGGGCCGGCGGGCTGGCGGTGGCTGGCCTCGAGGAGACCGTCCGGGCGCTCAACCGGGAGCAGGTCGATCGGCTGCTGATGGCGGAGAGATTCGATGATCAATTAGGTTGGCGGTGCGCCGAGTGTCGCGTGCTGGGTCACGCACCGACGCCAGCGGCGTGTCCGTTCTGCGAGGCGCCGTTGCCCGAAGAGATCGACCTACGGGAAGCGATGGTGCGCCGAGCCGAGCGCACTGGCCGGCGGGTCGAGATCGTCGAGTCGCACACCGAATTCGAAGCGCTGGATGGCGTCGGCGCGCTGTTGCGGTACAAGACCTAGTTCCTCCCAAGAAAGGGAACAGATCTCCTATGCGCGTGCATCTCGTGAATCCCAGCGAACTGTCTTTCGGCGTCGGAGTCATCACCCCCCGTTGGCTGTATGTGTTGGCCGGCGCCACGCCGACCGAATACGGGGACCCCAATCTCATTGACGAGACTTTGGAGCCCGTGGACCTGAACGACTTTCAGGCGGGGGACGTGGTCGGCATAGGCATTCACACCTCCAACGCCATGCGCGGCTACGAAGTAGGCAAAGCGGCTCGCGAGAGAGGGGCCTTCGTGGTCTTCGGGGGCATCCACGCCAGGCTTTACCCGGAAGAGGCCCTTGAACGGGGCGGAGCTCATTCGGTCGTGCGCGGCGACGGCGACGTCGTCTGGGGCCAGGCGATCTCCGACTGCCTTGAGGGGACACAAAAGGAAACCTACGAAGCCGGCATGATTGAGGCCGATCAGTTCGCGAAGGGGCGCTGGGATCTGATACCGGAGGGCAGTTACATGTGGGCGTCGGTGCAGACGGTGCGCGGGTGCCCCAAACACTGCTCCTTCTGTTCGGTCTGGAGGACGGATGGACAGCGTCCGCGGCAACGCCAGTCGGACCATGTCATGGAAGAGATCGTGGATTTGCGGCGGAGGGGATTCCGCTTTATCGCCCTGGCCGACGACAATTTTTACCCGGTTCCGTTGCGCGACCTGGAACTAGCCGAGCGACGGACCGACAAGAGCCGTTACAACGAACTTCGAATGTTGCGTGAGGAGCGCTTCGATCTGATGCGCCGCATGGCCCTGCTGCCCAAGGACATGATTTTTTTCACGCAGATCACGATGGAGGCGGCCGAAGATCCGGAGTTTCTGGACGCGATGCGGGAAGCCCGCATCCGAGGCGCCTTGGTGGGGATTGAATCGGTGACTCCCGAGGGGTTAAAGACAGTCTACAAAGGCTTCAACTTGGTGGGTCAGGAACTGATCGAGCGGCTGCAGACGTTTCGCGAGCATGGCGTGTACATTTTGGGCTCCTTCATTTTTGGCCTTTCCTCCGATCGCGCCGAAACCTTCGACGCCACCCTGGATTTGGCGGACAAAGCCGATCTGGCCTTTGCTCAATTCGTGTCGCTTTCGGTTTTCCCGGGCACGATCGACTTCAAGAATTGGGAAGAGGATTGCCCCGATGCCAATATCGAGATCGACGGAGTGCCGTTGAAGCGGTACTGGCTGATTCCTTCCATGAAACGGCCCAAGCTGTACACGCCGCATCCGACCATGACGGTGGAAGAGATACGGCAGGGCAGCCAAGGGGTCTGGGATTCTTTTTACAGCCTGCGTTTGGTTTGGAAGCGTTCTCGGATCTGTCCCACGGTGCGCTCGCGGTTGGCTTTCCTCTTCCTTTCCAAACTCTACCGCCAGATGTACGCCAACACTGGCATCGCCACCGACAGCGCCAGGGTCACCCGCTCCACGCAATGGGCTCGTCTGTTGGCGAAACCTTGCCGCCGGCTTTTCCAGTCCGGCCCCATGCCTGACCTTCAAGTTCCGGAGCCGCCCGACCTTCCAGTCCCGGAGCTGCCGTTGCCGGCTTTGCAAGAGAGACTGGAAGCCTAGCACGCTCTGCCAGTCCGACCGGGTACTTCCCCGCGCGGCCGGCGCTCCGCATCGCGGAGCCTCCTCGTGACCTTTAGTCCCTGCGGGGTCTCCGCTCGCTCCCGCGCAAAACGGCCGCTCGGAGAGGTACCCAGCCGAACTCGCCTAACGGGCAACGATCACACTGGTTTTCCTGCTGGCCTGTACTACCAAAATGAATTGATCTTCACCGGTGGCGGCACGTTCTTCTACGCGTCGAGCTCCACTAGCGACCGAAGCTATACGTCCCTGACATCGGACCACTGCACTCGTCGTCCACCTGGACTTCGCCCGACACCGATGTCCCACCCTCGGTGATGACACCCGACCCGCTCACCGTTCCGTCGCACCCCCCAAACATCTTGTAAGGGCCCGAGTAGGTGAACTCGTTCCCCACGATCGAGCCGCTCACCGACCCTTCGATCATTTCTGGGTCGGCCAAAAGGAATGTGCCCGTCACGCCACCCCCGGGCGTGGTGTTCAAATCGATGGTGCCGCTGAACGATTCACCGTCCACGACGTAGGTCGCATCGTAGGTGCCCGAAAGGTTGTACGCATAACCCGGGTCCCCCGGCTGGGGGTTCCCGGCACACGCACCGAACAGGACGGCCATGGCGATCGGGAACGCTCGTCGCGCGTGAAGCATGCTTCCCTCCTTCGATGGATGATGGATCTTCTGCTCCTCGAGATCGTCCTACCATCCCTACGAGTCTCTGGAGTCTCGGTTTCCTGATCGCCGGCATCGCCCGGGGTACCTCTCCAAGCGGCCGTTTTGCGCGGGAGCAAGCGGAGACCCCGCAGGCGTAGTATGCCGAGGAGGCTCCGCGAGTGGAGCGCCGGCCGCGCGGGGAAGTACCCGGGGCGACACCGATGAGGAGCTAACCGCCGATTTGCGACATCGTGCCGAGGACTTCGATCTCCCCCACCGTGAGGTCTGGGTGAGCGGCCCACTTGCGATCCAACTCGGCCTGGATCGACGCCGTCAGCTCCAGATCGGAGCCACCGCCGCGTAAGATCGGTTTCAGGTCGGCCAGCTTAGGGCCGTAGAGGCAGTTTACGAAGTACCCGTCCGCGGTCAGCCGCAATCGATTGCAGGCGCCACAGAAGTGATGGCTCACCGCGGTGATGAACCCGACCCGGCCCACGTGCCCCGGCACCTGGAACGGTCGCGCCGGTCCGCCATCCCACGGCAGCGGCTCGAGCCTGTACCCCGCGGTTTCGATCGTGCGCCGGGTCTCATCGCCCGACACGTACTCGGGCTGGAGCTGGTTCTGCTGACCGTACGGCATGTACTCGAGAAACCGAACGTCGAACTCGCGGTCGCGGGTCAGCTCCACGAACGCGGGCGCCCCGTCGTCGTTCAAGCCACGCATCACCACGCAGTTGAGCTTGATCGGCCGGTACCCGAGCTCGTAGGCGGCCTCGATCCCGGCCCATGTGTGATCGAACCGATCGCGCCGTGCCATCTCGCGGAACGTCGCGCGATCGAGCGTGTCGAGCGAGATGTTGAGCCCCGCCAACCCTGCACTTCGCAACGGAACAGCCAGCTCCGCCAATCGGAGCGCGTTAGTCGTCATGTGGAGCTTGACCTCCGGGCACCGCTCGTGAACCATCCTTACCAACGTCGGCAGGTCGCGACGCAGCGTCGGCTCGCCACCGGTGAAACGGATCTTGCGCACGCCTCGATCGTAGAACAGTCCGGCCAATCGGGTGGTCTCCTCGAAGCTCAGGATCTCTTCCCGCGCCAGCCATTCCAATCCTTCTTCGGGCATACAGTAACGGCACCGAAGATTGCACCGGTCGGTGACCGATATCCGCAGGTAGTCGTGCGTCCGGGCGTGGGTGTCGGTCCACGTTGGTTGGCTATCACGCACCGATTGGAGCTGCTCCAGCTGTACTTGTGTCGAGTTCATGGCAGAACGGTAAGTTAGCCCCCGAAACCGCTGGGCCGCACGGTTGACCTAGCGTCTGGACTGATTGTGATAACTCTCAACTCCCTCCGCCCGGATAAAGTCCGCGTCATCACCTTCGATTGCTACGGCACCTTGATCGACTGGGAAGGTGGCATCTGGAACGCTTTCCGCCAGGCCGCAGCCGAGGACGGCGTTCAACTCGATCGGCAGCAGGTAATCGATGCCTACCACGCTGTGGAGCCGATGATCGAGAGCGCGGAGTTTCGCCCCTATCGTCACGTGCTCGTCGAAACTGCTCGCCGCGTGGCCGGCGAGTGCCAGTGGACGATCTCGCCCGAAAAGGCGGAGTTCCTGCCCCGCAGCCTGGCCGCGTGGCCACCCTTCCCCGACACCAACGCGGCACTGGTCAAGCTGGCCGAGCAATTCCGACTCGGGGTGCTGTCGAACGTGGACGAGGATTTGTTCGAAGCGACCCGAGCGCTGCTCGATGTCGAGTTCGATTTTTGGGTTACCGCCGACCGAGTCGAATCGTACAAGCCGGATCTGGCGCATTTCGAAGCCGCGCGCCCGTTCGTCGGCGATTCTGGAGGGTGGCTGCATGTCGCCCAGAGCCTGTTCCACGACGTGGCTCCGGCAAACGCACTGAACATCCCGGTGGTGTGGATAAACCGAAAAGCGGAGCAACGACCCGAGGACAGCCCGCTACCGGACCTCGAGCAGCCGGACCTCGAGTCGCTCGCCGACTGGCTCGTCGGCCAGGTGGGTGATCGCGTGGAGTGAGTGCGGCGCTGGTCTAGCCAGCCGCCGAGCGCTCCAGCGCTTCCAGAATCTCACTCTTCTTGTAGCGGCGGCGGCGGGTCGGGGTGTAGTAGACCTTGACCCCGTACTCGCCCAACCGCCCGTTCTTCTCGAGCCGGCGCAGCGTGCTGATCGAGACTCCGAGAAGCCGAGCCGCGTCGCCAATCCTAAGGAATACGGGTTCTTTCCCGGTCATTTCTCCTCCCTGCGGCGTCAATCGCCCCTTTCTTGGGACCTCGTCCGAGCGAGCTTGAACAGTTATGATCAATTATAGTTAGGAATCCGTTCATGGTCAATTCCACGGCTTCGTGTCTGGACCCGACCGAATCAAGTAGCTGAGGTGCCTTCCCGCCGATGAGCCCCACGGTCGACCTGTCAATCGTCATCCCGTTCCTCAACGAGGGGGCGAACCTGCGCCCCCTCCACGCCGAACTCGTCCC
>DAOWHI010000007.1 GCA_030641505.1 Gemmatimonadota bacterium
CGATCGTCGAGAGTCGGCTCGACGATCTCCCTGAGGCGTCGCTTGATGTGGTCTGCGGTGGTCAGGTCGACCCCGGCCTCCCGGTAGCTGGGCGCCGCGTCGGTCGAGGTTTCAGGCATCCTGGAGGATTGGCTCATAATCGAATCGCGTAAGATGTTCGAACTCGCGGAATCGAGCATCGATTTGAGCAGACTCCAAATGAGCCAACCGGTCAATCGAGAAGTCCTCGCAGCAAAAAGAGCCCATCGCGGAGCCATAGATGGCGGCTCGCCTGATGCCCTCTGGAGTGATCTCCCCTGTCGCCGCGATGTAGCCGAGGAAACCACCGGCGAACGAATCGCCGGCTCCCGTCGGATCCACGATCGTTTCTAGCGGTAGGCCCGGAACAGCGAACAGCCAGTTGTTCGCGAACGCGATCGCGCCGTGTTCACCCTTTTTGACTACGAGGAGTTGTGGCCCCCAGCTCAGGATCGTGTTGGCCGCCGTTAGGATATTGGACTTTTGCGCCAACTCTCGAGTTTCGGAGTCGTTGATGAGTACGACGTCGACGCGCTCGAGAACTCGGCGAAGCTCGTCGGGAGTTCCCTCGATCCAGTAGTCCATAGTATCGAGCGCGGCCGATTTTGGCGCGGTCATCTGGTCGAGCACGGTCAACTGAAGCGACGGCGCGATATTGGCGAGAAAGACGTGTTCGGTCTGACGGTATTCTTCCGGGATGATGGGGTTGAACTCGGCGAACACATTGAGATCGGTGAACGTCGTTTCACGGGCGTTGAGATCGTAGCCGTACCGACCGCCCCACCGGAACGTCGCGCCATCCCGCACTTGAAGACCCGTCAGATCGATTCCGCGGGCTGCCAAGAGGTCCAAATGAGGCTGTGGAAAATCGGTGCCAACTACACCGACTAACCGAACGTCAGTAAAGTACGAGGCCGCCAAACCGAAGTACACAGCGGCTCCCCCCAACGCCGATGTCCGCTTACCAAACGGCGTCTCGACATCGTCAAGCGCGACTGACCCTACGACCAAGATCGACATTGATGTTCACCGCTCCTCGTGAAGAAGGTTATGGTGTAGCTCACATCGACTCCGGCGCCGTCACGCCGAGTTGTCCCAATCCCTGTCGAAGCACGTACTGAGTCGCCCGAGCGAGCGCCAAGCGCGCACGCGCCAACGGCTCGTTGTCCACCAGAATGTGCTCGCCGTGGTACCACAGATGAAACCGACGAGCCAGCGACTCCAGGTAATCCGTGACCCGGTGCGGTTCTAGCGCGTCGGCAGCATCAGCGATGACATCTGGGTAGTCGTCGAGTATGCGTAGAAGGTCGATCTCGGTAGGCGCGGTCAAGAGATCGAGGGTCTCGGGCACGCCAGATGCTTCAGGGTCCCAGGTTGGCTCTTCGAGGCGTCCAAACACGCTGGTGATCCGTGCGTGCGCACACTGAACGTAGTAAACGGGATTCTCCTCCGTTTGGCGTCGCGCCAGATCAAGGTCTAGGACCATGTGGGTGTCGCCCTTGCGCATGACGAGAAAGTAACGCGTCACGTCGACGCCGATATCATCCATGAGGTCCTCGAGCAGCACGATGCGGTCGCTCCGGGTTGACAGCCGGACTTCCTGGCCGTCCTCGAGCAAGCTGATTTGTTGGTAAATCACGGGGCGCAGCCAATCCGACGGGTACCCGAGGGCGCTCAGAGCGGCACGCATTCTGACCGCGTAATCGTGATGGTCTGCGCCCCACACATCGATGGCCGTGTCAAAGCCGCGTTCGTGCTTGTCACGGTGATAGGCGATGTCCGGTAACAAGTATGTGGGCTGGCCGGTGCGCTTGACGAGCACGCGGTCTTTAGCGTCGCCGAACTCCGACGCCCGAAACCAGGTCGCACCATCATCTTCATACACGGCCCCGGCGTTTCTGAGATCAGCGATCGTAGCCGCCAATCGGTCGTCGCTGTAGAGCGTTGACTCGTTGAACCATACTTCAAACTCCACTCGGAAACGGGCTAGATCGGCTCTGATCGCTTCGTTCATATGCTTACCCGCAAACTCGCGAAACTCGGAGCCACACTCTTCGATCGGTTTTCTTAGCCAACGATCCCCGACCTCATCACGCATGGCTTCGGCCAAGTCACGTATGTACTCACCGCGATAGCCGCTCTCGGGAAACGGAAACGAAGGGTCTTCGAGTTGCTGATAGCGTGCGTGGACGGATGCTCCCAGCATATCCATCTGCCGTCCGGCGTCGTTGAAGTAGTACTCGCGGGTTACGCTCGCTCCCTGACTTTCCAACAGAGATGCGATGGCGTCGCCCAGAGCAGCGTTACGGGCATGACCGATATGCAGCGGACCCGTTGGGTTGGAAGAAACAAACTCGACATTGATTTGCTGACCTTTCAGGCGATCGGATCCCCCGTACGACTCAGACCGAGTGAGGATCTCCCGTACCACTTCCTGGAGATAGCGAGGTGCCAATCGGACATTGATAAAGCCCGGGCCAGCGACGATGATGTCGCGAAAACGATTGGGGTCCAGACGGAGTCCGTCAACCAGCTCAGCGGCAATCTCACGGGGCGACCGTTTTAACGGCCGAGCCAGCGCCAGAGCTATGGGTGAGGACCAATCCCCGTGCTCAGGATCACCAGGGCGTTCGACAACGATCTCTTCGCTCGGCCATCCCAACTCGTCGAGACGCGAGCGGATCGTGGCGCGGAACTCCTCACGTGGACGCATTCTTGTCGCCACCCTTTGACTTCTTCCCTGTCTTCTTTTTTTCCTGTTTCTCGCTCTTGTCTGGGCCGGTTTCCTTATCAGCTGATGCCCTTGATCGGTACTCGTCACTCCGGTAGTCGGTGGTGTAGAACCCCGAACCCTTGAAGAGGAAACCGGCTCCGCCTGAGATCTGGCGTTCGGCGCGTCCGCCGCACTCTGGGCAACGGCGGGCCCGGGCGCGAGTGGCCTTCTTCTGGAAGACCTCAAACGCACTGTCGCACTTAACACACTTGTAGACGTAGGTCGGCAACGCTCCTCCTTGTGATCTATACCTTCAGGGACGACCGGCGGTGGGGTCCTTGTAAGTACCCCCGATGTCACGGAATACATCGGCGATTTCGCCGACGGTGGCACCAGCAATGCACGCCGCTCGGATACCAGGCATCACGTTCTTTTTGCTGCTCGCTATGGACGACAACGCGTCCAGTGTGCCCTCCACCTGCTTCGAGTCCCGACTCGCCCGCCAATCCGCGAGCCGCTCAGTCTGGCGTCCGGCGAGCTCTTCGGTATCAGCGGTCCGGATTTCCGATGATGGCTCATCCGTCTCAGCCCAACGGTTCACGCCAACCACGACTTCCTCGCCGTTCTCGACCCGCCGCTGGTGCTGGTATGCCTCACGCTCGATCTCGCTCTGGAAAAACCCACTCTCAATTGCCGCTACGGAACCACCAATGTGCTCGATTTGGTCGAGGTATTCGCGCGCTCTCTCCTCGAGGTCGGCTGTCAAACGTTCAACATAGAACGAGCCTCCGAGCGGGTCCGCGGTATCGGTGACACCGCTTTCGTGGGCTAGGATCTGTTGCGTCCTCAAGGCCAGGCCTGCCGATCGCTCTGAGGGTAACGCCAACGCTTCGTCGTAGCTGTTTGTGTGAAGGCTCTGGGTGCCACCGAGGACCGCCGCCAGGGCCTGCAAGGTGACGCGGACGACATTGTTCAATGGTTGTTGCGCGGTCAGCGTTGCGCCGTCGGTCTGCGTGTGGAACCGCAGTTTGGCGGCGGACGGGTCGGCAGCAGCGAAGCGGTTCCCCACCAAGTCCGCCCAGATCCTGCGGGCGGCGCGAAACTTGGCGACTTCCTCGAACAGATTGTTGTGAACGCCAAAGAAGAACGACAACCGACCTATGAACGTGTCGACATCTATTCCGGCTTCACGGGCTGCCTCGACGTAACAGATCGCGTTGGCGAACGTGAACGCGATCTCTTGAGCCGCGTTGGCGCCAGCCTCACGGATATGATAGCCGGAGATCGAAATGGGGTTCCAACGCGGTGTTTTCTGCGCACACCAGGCGAAGGAATCGACGATCAGCCGCAAACTGAACTCCGGTGGGTAGATGTACGTTCCGCGAGCGATGTACTCCTTCAGGATGTCGTTCTGGACTGTTCCCCGGAGCGCGCCGAGCTCTGCCCCCTGCTCTTCCCCGACGAGCGTGTACAGCGCCAGGAGTGTGGTTGCGGTGGCGTTGATCGTCATCGATGTCGATACGTCACTTAGTGGGATGTCCAGCAACAGACGTCGCATGTCATCCAGCGTGTCGATGGCGACGCCGACACGACCGACTTCCCCGCTGGCCCGTGGATCATCCGAGTCCATGCCCATCTGGGTTGGAAGATCAAACGCCGTCGAGAGGCCTGTCTGTCCATGGTCGAGCAAGAACTTGAATCGTGTGTTGGTCTCAGAGGCAGTTCCGAATCCAGCGTACTGGCGCATTGTCCATAGCCGGCCGCGGTACATGTTGGGGTAAATGCCGCGGGTGAATGGTGGCTCACCGGGATGATCGGAAGCCACGCCAGCGTCTGAGATCAAGTCGGCCGTGTAGCAAGGTTCGATCGGATGTCCGCTGCTCGTCTCAAACCTTGGTTTGCGTTCCGGGGAGCGCTCGAGGTGAGGCTCGAGGGTCTCCTTTCTCCATCGGTCGCCGTCGGTGTTCGCAGATGGAGGGATCATTCTGGCTCGCTCGCGGGCTCGATGGTACAGATTAAGAATCCCTGCTCGATCGGTTGTCCGGATCGTATTCTGAGATCGCGGACGACTCCATCGATTGGTGCTGTGATCTCGTTTTCCATTTTCATCGCCTCGATAATCGCCAGTCCTTCGCCTGCACGGACGCGGTGTCCCTCCTCGACCTCGACCTCTAGTACCAACCCTGGCATGGGAGCATGGACCTTCTGTGTGCTGTCGGACACGTGGGGCGCCAATGAAGCCTGTCTATGGCGTGCTTCACTGACCACCGTGAACCCGTAGCGAGAGCCGTCCAATACCACCGCTCCCTGGTCACGACCACTCGCTCGCCATTCGACGCGTCTGGGCCGGCCTTCGACCCACGCTTGAGCGTCGCCAGGCCCGGCCACGACAGAGAAGGTCCACGACTCGTCGCCGTGCTCGACTTCGATCTCACAACCATCGTCGGTCCCGAGCAGCGTCACACGATACGATATCTCGGCGCCATCGGGCGTTACGATATAGTGCTTCCCTGCGGTCATCGATTCTGCCGCGACAACACGGCCACGGTCTCGACATGAGCCGTTTGCGGAAAGAGATCGAACGCGCGCAGGGATTCGAGCCGCCAGCCCGTGCCCAACCGGCGCACATCGCGAGCCAACGTCGTGGGGTCACACGCCACGTAGATCAGCCGTCTCGCCGGCGAGGCCGAGATTCCCGAGAGGATCCGCCGCGGGCAACCGCCTCGCGGGGGGTTCAGGACGACGATCTCGGGCCCAGGTCGAGACCACTGCACTCGGTCGGCGGGCAGCTCCAGCACGTGTAGTGACCCAGTGGCGACATTCGAATGCGCGTTGGCTCGCAAATCGGAGGCGGTCCCCGAATGAGCTTCGATCGCTGTTACGACAGCGCCCGCGGCCGCCAACTGGCACGCAACCACCCCGATGCCGGCGTAGGCATCGATGACGCGCTTGCCGGATGCGGGCCCGACGGCATCGATCACCGCGTCGTACAATCTCTCGGCGCCGCTGAGGTCGGCTTGGATGAAACTATCGAAGCCGATCCTGAGATCCAAACCCCGATACTGAAAACGGTTGATCAACCGTGGGGCATCGGCCGCGAGCGTGAGACTCGACTCGGTACGCCAGCCACCCCACGTCGTTTCGATGTCGGCGTTGTCAGAGAGCGCGCGGGCCAGATGGCGCGCGAGATCGGTCTGATCGACGAACAACCCTGCCTGCACCGGCCCCGAGGGTAGACACCGAAGCGCCAGCCGGCCTTCTAGGACTCCAGAGTCGAACGCAACCGCGTGGTCACGAAGGGCCAGCTCGAGCGCCTCCCGCAACCTCGCTAATTGTACGTCTATTTGATCGCTAACGATCGGACAGCCGCCGATTGATATGATACGGCCAGGCTCATTGGCATGGTGATACCCAAAATCGAGCTCATCACCCGTCCAGCGCCACGAGACGACCGCTCGTTTTCGGTATCCCCAACCGCTGGCTGCCGGCTCGCACACCAACCCACCGAGCCCTCGGTGACCGCCGATCCGCTCCATCGCGTCGACTACCGCCTGGGCCTTGGCTTCGCGTTGGGCGGCCACGGTCAGATGTTGGAGCTGACATCCGCCGCAGGAACCAAAAACTGGGCAACGCGGCTCGATTCGAGTTGCGGCGGGTTCCAGCACGGCTTCGAGTCTTGCCCTCGCGTAGCGCGGGTGACGCTCGACAACGGTCGCCCGAACCCTCTCGCCGGGCACGGTCCACGGCACAAAGACGACCAGCCCATCGACGCGCGTGACGCCCTCGCCGCCATAGGCGAGCCTCTGGACGGTGGCTTCGACGGTGGTTTCCTCGATCATCGGTACCACACCCAGGCACGAGCTGCTCTCCACCCAGCTCGACTAGCTGATGTGGCCGGGCTGGCGAGGTTCGTCGTCGCTGCCGGCCGAAGAGAGTCCCTGCGCCAGGCCGCCAGCGCCGCCGCCAGTGGCTCCTCCAGGCCGGCCTCTTGCGCCATCCGCGAGACGATCGCCTGGGCGCGCCTCTCCAGTGTACGCGTTGTGACCTGTCCCTTGGCAACGGCTGGCTCGGACAACAACGCGCGCAGAAAGCCGAGATTGGTCGTGAGCCCTCCAATCTCTGTCTCGGCCAGCGCTCGATCGACGCGGCTCAAAGCCTCATCCCGTGTTCGTCCCCAGCCGATGCACTTGGCGAGTAACGGGTCGTAGTGGGGGGTGATCTGGACACCCGCCTCGATACCGCTGTCGAATCGAACGCCTACCCCGCCTGGTTCGCGGTACAACGTCACCGTGCCGGTGGCGGGAAGGAATCCTTCTGTTGCGTCCTCAGCCGTGATCCGGCACTCGATCGCGTGACCGCGCAGCTTGACTTCAGCTTGACTCAACGGCAGCTCGCCCCCAGCAGCGATCTCGAGTTGAAGACCCACCAGATCGAGACCGGTCACCATCTCGGTTACCGGGTGTTCAACTTGGATACGGGTGTTCATCTCGAGGAAGTAGAACTCGCCGGTTGGGGTCATGAGGAACTCCACCGTGCCGGCTCCGACGTAGTCGACCGCTTGGGCGGCCGCGACGGCGAGACGGCCCATCTCGTTGCGTAGCTCCGCAGGCAAGCCTGGCGCCGGCGCCTCCTCGATCACCTTCTGATGGCGGCGCTGTAGTGAGCACTCTCGTTCGCCGAGATGAATCGCGTGACCGGTTGAGTCTGCTATCACTTGAATCTCGATATGCCGGGCCTCAGGGAGATACTTTTCCATGTAGACGTCTGAATCGCCGAAAGCGCTCGCAGCCTCGCGCGACGTAGCTGCCAGCGCGGCTTTCAGGTCGGCTTCCCTCTCCACCACCCGCATCCCCTTTCCCCCTCCGCCGGCAGCCGCCTTGAGCAGTACAGGGTACCCGATGCGGTTCGCCTCCGCGCCGGCTGTCGTTATGTCATCGAGTCGTTCCAGCGTTCCTGGAATGACCGGCACCTCGGCTGTCGCCATTGACCGTCTAGCCGAGGTCTTCTCACCCATGATCCGGATGCTTCTCGGTGGTGGGCCGACCCACGTCAAGCCGGCGGCTTCGACCGCCTCCGCGAAGCTTGCATTCTCGGCCAGGAACCCGTAGCCGGGATGCACCGCGTCGGCGCCGGTCCGCTTGGCGGCATCTAGTATCCGCTCCGTTGAAAGGTACGACTCGGCAGCCACCGCAGGTCCGATCTCCACCGCTCGGTCGGCCAGCCAAACGTGCGGTGAGCGTCGATCGGCCTCGGAGAACACCGCCACGGCCTCGAGCCCCGTTTCGTGACAAGCTCTGATGACCCG
>DAOWHI010000045.1 GCA_030641505.1 Gemmatimonadota bacterium
GGCTGTCGCGCACCCCGACCGCTTAGTTTTCGCCACCAATGCCGCTGACGTCGTTTCCGCTTCCGCTGAGGGGCGGATCGCCCTCTTGGCCGGCGTCGAGAACGGTGATGCGCTCGAAGAACGCATCTCCAACGTAGAGCGTCTGTACCATCACGGTGCCCGCTACCTGACGCTGACTTGGATGCACACCAATGCCTTGGGCGATGCCGCGGGTGGTGAGCGTGTTCATGGCGGATTGTCGCCGTTCGGGCGCGATGTCGTCGAAGCGATGAACGACATCGGGATGCTCGTCGACGTGTCTCACGCCGCGCCGAGTACCTTCTGGGACGTGCTCCAGCGGTCGAAGGACCCGATCGTGGTGAGCCACTCAGCCACCGAGGCGTATGGGCCCCATCCGCGCAATGTCTCCGACGACCAACTACGAGCGATAGCCGACAACGGTGGTCTGGTCGGGATCAACTTCTTTTCTGATTACCTGACGCCTGGCGCTGCGGATGTCCCGGACTGGACGGTGATCGTCGACCATCTGGAGCGGATCATCGAGGTCGCGGGGGTCGAACACGCAGCGTTGGGCTCGGACATGGATGGCGTCCCGAGACTGCCGGCCGGGTTTAGCGGGGTCGAGGATCTCCCGCTGATCGGCGCCGAACTCGAGCGTCGGGGCCAGACCGGCCAGAATCTCCGAAAGATCCTCGGTGGCAACTGGTTGCGCGTGCTTGACACGGTCGTCAATGAGTGAGAGGGGACCGGCCTTTTCGTCGTGGTGTAGATTGTACATGGCCGTGCTACGCCTCCCGCGTCTGAAACTGGATTCGCGCATGATCAAGCAAATCAAGTGGCGCCCACCCACGTGGGTGCTGATCGCATTCCCGATCCTCATTATTGGCGCCATCAGCATCGGGGTGTACTCGGTCATGCTCGAGCGCCGGGTGACCTCGAAGTGGGAGGGTCGCAAGTGGAATGTGCCGTCGAAGGTGTTCTCCGACGCCTTCTTGCTGTTCCCGGGCAAGCGACTGAGCGACGAAGATTTCGAGACGCGCCTCAAGCGGCTGGGATATCTCGAGCAGGCGGGCGAGATCGATGAGCCAGGCGAATACGCGCAAAACGACGACGAGTGGCTCGTCTATCTCCACGCCTTTGACTACCCGGACGGCACCAATCCGGCTTATCCGATTCGTATTCAGACTCGGGGCCGGGTCGTGCGAGGGATAACCAACGCACGCACCGGTGAGGAACTGACCAGCGCCGCACTCCAGCCGGAGGTCATTGGCGTAATCTTCGATCAGCATATGGAGGATCGAACCCCGATCGACTTGGAAGAGATTCCGGCTTACGTCATCCAAGCGATACTGGCAGTCGAGGATGCACGGTTTCATAGCCACCCTGGCCTCGATCCGATACGCATGGCCGGTGCCTCGCTGGTAAACCTCCGCGCTCGACGCATCGTGCAGGGTGGGTCGACGATCACACAACAGCTCGTCAAGAACTACTACCTGACCTCCGCCCGTACCTACCGCCGCAAACTCATGGAAGCGGTAATGGCGATGATCCTCGAGGCGAAGTACCCGAAACATGAGATTCTCGAGGCATACCTCAACGAGATCTATCTCGGTCAACGCGGGGCCGCGTCGATCATGGGGATCGAGCAGGCGGCGCGATACTACTTTGGCAAGTCGGTTCGCGAGATCGATCTCCCGCAAGCCGCTACGCTGGCTGGGCTGATTCGCGATCCCGGCAGGTACAACCCCCACCGACACCCTGAGCAGGCCCAGGATCGACGCGACTTGGTGCTCAAGCTGATGCACGATCAGAACCGGCTGACCGACGATCAGTTCGCCCGTGCGAGGGCCGAGCCGCTGAACATTCGCGGTGAGGATAGGCGCTTCAACGACGCTCCCTACTTCGTCGACTTCGTGCTCAGCGAGCTCGCCGATCGGTATCCGCGGCAGCTGCTTCAAAGCGAGGGACTGAGGATCTTCACGACCCTCGACATGGGGTCCCAGGTCGCCGCCGAGCGTGCGTTGGTTGAAGGTCTCGACCAGCTCGAAGAGGATTACCCACGCCTCAA
>DAOWHI010000204.1 GCA_030641505.1 Gemmatimonadota bacterium
GAGCGGCCAAGGTCGCAGGCTCCGGGTTCGTCGGGCTGACTGGCGACGGAGCGGCGCTATCCCGAGCCCTGATCGCTTTCATGCTCGATCACCATCGCGAGAACGGCTATCTGGAGATCGCGCCGCCGGTGTTGGTAAACCCGGCCACCGCCACTGCGACTGGGCACCTGCCGAAGTTCGAGGAGCAGCTCTATGCCGTCGAGCGCGACGAGCTGTACCTCATCCCGACCGCCGAGGTGCCGATTATGGGTTGGCACCGGGACGAGATCCTGTCGATCGACGCGCTGCCTCTCCGCTACTGTTCCTACACGCCCTGTTTTCGGCGCGAAGCCGGCGCGCATGGAAGCGATACTCGAGGCCTGATTCGCGTCCATCAGTTTGACAAGGTCGAGCTCGTAAAGATCACTCGTCCCGAGGACTCGTACGATGAGCTCGAATCGCTGACCGCGGATGCCGAGTGGGTTCTGCAGGCGCTCGACCTACCGTACCAGGTCGTGTTGTTGGCCGCCGGCGACATGGGGAACGCCGCCGCCAAGACATACGACCTCGAGGTGTGGTCGCCCGGCGTCGAGAGGTGGCTCGAAGTGTCGTCGTGCTCCAACTGCGAGGCGTATCAGGCGCGACGCGGCAACTTGCGGTATCGATCTGACTCGAATGGCGGAGTTCGGTTTCCGCACACCCTCAACGGATCTGCGGTCGCACTACCCCGCACGCTGATCGCGATCTTCGAGAACTACCAGAACGCCGACGGGACTCTGACGGTGCCGACCGTGCTGCGGCCCTACATGGGGGGGCACGAAACCCTGGCTCCGAGCCGATGAACCTCGACCGCGGCCCCCAACATCGGCCGCGGATCTGGCCGATCGTCGCCATCGTGGCCACGATCGGGCTGTTCGGCGGATACGTGTGGTATACACGGGCGTTGGTGGCCGACATTCGCCAGGACACTGAGCGTCTGGCGACCCTGTACGCGAGGGCGTTGAGGATCTCGTCGGCAGAAGACGCTCAGATCCTCGTCTTCGAAGAGGTCATACAGGAGTTCCCATACCCGGTCATCCTCACCGATCCGGAAGGCAATCCGGTCGCGTTCAGAAACCTCGAGAAGCTCGAGATCGCAAACGAGACCGGTCCATGGTCACCCGCCGAGCGGCTCGTGCTACGCCAGGAAACGGTGCGCATGGGCCGCATCGCCGACCCCTATCCAATCACCGACGAAAGCGGCTCGATCATCCAGCAGATCCATGTGAGCGAGGCCGGCACGATTACGCTGCTCAGGTACCTGCCCTACATCCAAGGGCTCGGGCTGGCGGCGATCGGTTTAATCGCGTTCTGGTTGATTCGCTACAACCTGCGGGTCCAACGCGGGCAGATCTGGGTCGCCATGGCCCGTGAGAGCGCGCACCAGCTGGGAACGCCGATCTCGTCGTTGTATGGCTGGGTCGAGTTGCTGCGTGCCGAGCGCAAGGCGATCGCTGTCCCGGGGAGCAGTGGTGGTGAGCCAGAAGTCGACGTGACGATGGCGCTCAAAGCCATGGAGCAGGACGTCGATCGCTTATCAAAGGTCGCCAATCGTTTCGAGCTGATCGGTCGACAGCCACAGCTGACCCCCATCGACGTGACCGACCTGATGCGAGAGTTGGAACAGTATTGTCGGGCTCGGTTGCCACGCCACGGCAAACCGATCCGACTGATCACCGAGTTTGGGGTCGTCCCTCCGGTCGCCGCCAATCTGACCTTGCTCGAGTGGGCGTTGGAGAACCTGGTCAAGAACGCGGTCGACGCGCTTGAGGATCGAGGGGGGGAGATAACGCTCCGAACGGCCCGCGGTGCGGTGAACGAGACCGTTGAGGTTGAAGTGTCCGACGATGGGCCGGGGGTTTCGCGCGCGCTGCGCAAACGGATCTTCGAAACCGGTGTGTCGACCAAGCCTCAGGGCTGGGGGGTCGGGCTCTCGCTTTCCCGTCGTATCGTCGAGGACTACCACGGCGGGGGCCTGGATCTAGTGACACCCGATGATGCGCCGGGGACAACGTTTCGGATCACACTGCCCGTGGCCGAGTCGTGACCCACCCTCTGCTCGAAGGACTCAACCCGACCCAGCGAGCGGCGGTCGAGCACGGACCGGGTCCGCTCCTCATTCTCGCCGGCGCCGGTAGCGGCAAGACGCGGGTGCTCACGCACCGCGTCGCATACATGATCGAGGCTCACGATGTCGATCCGTGCAACATCCTGGCCGTCACCTTCACCAACAAAGCGGCCCAGGAGATGCGCGAGCGGATCGTACGCCTTCTTGCCGATCGTCCGGATGGCATTCAGGGTGTTTGGGTCGGGACGTTCCATTCGGTGTGTGCGCGTGTGCTGCGCATTATCGCCGATCGTTTCGATTATCCGCGCTCGTTTACGATATACGATAGCGAAGACACGCTTCAGCTCATCAAACGCGTGATGGACGACATGAGTTGGTCGATCGGCTCTGTCGATGCCTACGGGGTTCGGCGTCGAATCTCGGACGCCAAGAGCCGGTTGTTGTCACCCGACGAGTATGCTGCGACCCATCACGGCCACGTTGAAGAGGCTATAGCCGAAGCATATCGCGAGTACCGCCGCGCGCTGCGAGCCAACCGAGCGTTCGATTTCGACGACTTGCTGATGGAAACGGTGGTTGCGTTGCGTGATGACGAGCGGTTGTTGGCCGGGTACCGTCGCAAGTTTCGGCATGTGCTCGTGGACGAGTATCAGGACACCAACCACGCCCAGTATCAACTGGTTCGACTGCTGACAGCCGAGCACCGGTCGATCACGGTGGTTGGCGACGACGATCAATCGATCTACGGGTGGAGAGGGGCGGACATCACGAACATCCTGTCGTTTGAGGACGATTACCCCGAGGCCACTGCCGTTCGGCTTGAGCAGAACTACCGCTCCACACAGAGAATCCTCGAAGCTGCGCACGCTGTCGTCGTCAAGAACCGCGAGCGGAAAGCCAAGAAGCTGTGGACCGATCGCGAGGGTGGCGACCCGCTCCATGTCCACGCCGCGGCGGATGCGGGGAGCGAGGCGGGTTGGGTGGCGAAGACGATTCGCCAGCTCGAAAGAGACGGATACCGAGCCACCGATGTCGCCGTTCTGTACCGCACAAATGCTCAGTCGCGGGCTTTGGAAGAGGGGATGCGCCGGCGTGGGTTGCCTTACGTGATCGTCGGCGGGACGCGATTCTACGAACGGCTTGAGATCAAAGACGCGATCGCCTACTTGCGTATCTTGTCGAACCCTGAGGACGACTGGTCCATGACACGTGTTTTGAGGGTGCCGAAGCGGGGGGTAGGCCCAGCCACGCTGCAGTTGCTGGAAGACGTTGCCGCCGAGCGCGGCGTACCGCTGTCAGCGGCGATCGGCGATCCGATGGCGGGGCTTGGGGTCAACGCGCCCACTGTGGAGGCGCTGAGCGCGCTGACTGACCTGTTGCGGGGGTTCTCGGCCCGCGCCGCAGAGGAACCGGCCGGCGTTTGGGTGGCCGAGTACTTCGAGCGCGCCGGACTCTTCGCTCACCACCGGACGTCGAACGACCCCCGGCGCGAGGAGCGGCTGGAGAACCTCCACGAGCTGGTAGCCGGCGTTCAGACGTTCAGCGGGGAGCATGGGGAGCAGGGTGGCGACCTCGGCGCGTTTCTGGAAGAGGTGAGCCTGTTGACCGACATCGATCAGGCGAACCTTGGCGGCGGCGTGGTGACGCTCATGACGCTTCACAACGCCAAGGGGCTGGAGTTTCCGGTCGTCTTTCTGACCGGCTGCGAGGAGGGACTTTTCCCGCTCGCTCGCGCCATCGATTCGCCACGCGAGTTCGAGGAGGAGCGGCGGTTGTTCTACGTCGGTTTGACTCGCGCCAAGGACAGGGTCTTTTTGGCGTACGCATACGAACGGTATCGCTGGGGTCAAGCCTCGGCCGGCGGACCGTCGCCGTTCTTGCTCGAGTTGCCGGAACAGTTGATCGAGTGGGAGGAGGAGCCGCTGTCCGGTTGGGGCGGCTCGTACGGTCGGCGGGCCTCGGCCCAGGAGACGGTCGGCGGCGGATTGGCGTCGGCTTGGGACACGCTGGCGGTTGACGATGCGCCGGTCGAAACGACCGCTCAGGACCTCTCAGACCTGGCGCCCGACTACCGCCATGGAGAGCGCGTCCAGCACTCTGAGTTTGGCGCCGGTACGATTGTGAAAGTGACTGGTGCGGGCCGCGACCTGAAGATCACGGTGCGCTTCGATCGCGGCGGCGAGAAGCGACTGGTAGCCCGATTCGCGCGACTCGAGAAGGAGTGGTGAGGGTCGGCGGCGGCGATCCACGAGGGCGGAGGGCACTCTGCAAGCGACCCGCGGGTATGAGCGCCGCCGCTGGCCCGTGCCGACGACCCTGGCACGACGATTCCCACTTGAAACGGCGTAGATTTTGCAGGATAATCAGAGAGCGTTAACGTTGACACTCTAAAACTAGGGCCCCGTCCAAATGATCCCTAAGAACATCATTTGCACCCTTTTGGGTGCCTTTGTTTTCGCCACCGGCGGAGTCGATGCGTTCGCCCAGACAGGCTCGAACCATGGGACTGCGGCGGCACCCACCGGCAAGATCATCGGCACCGTGTTTGACAGCGAAAACCGCGAGCCGCTGATCGGCGGCATGGTGATGATCGACGGGACCGCGCTGGGCAACGTCACCAACGACGACGGCTACTACTTCATCACCGA
>DAOWHI010000064.1 GCA_030641505.1 Gemmatimonadota bacterium
ACCACTCGCCGTCGTTATCTTGCCACAGACAGTCGATCGTTCCGACGACCGTGCTTCCATCTGGCAACTGCAGCCGAAACGGGTGCTCGCGCTCTACCTCGTGGGCGGTCTTGAGAGACGGGTCCACGTGATCCTCGATGAACCCGATCAATATCGGGATTTCGTCCGCATCCACGCTGACGACACGACTCAGCCAATCGCCCAGGTCGAACTCGTTCGGCAGATCGAGCGGGACCCGCTGCAACGCTTCGTGACCGACCAGGCCGCGCCAACGCGCGGCGCGCATCGAATCGTGTGCCGCGGTAGCGCGTGGCCCGGCATCGGTCGGCAAGCCAGCCAACAGCGCGGCCACTTCGCGAGCAGTCACGTCGCCGGGTGCAGTCGGTAGCGGCTCCAAGTACGACCTCCCGGGATCGGGTAGCTCGGACTGGACAACCGCCGTGGCCGCGAACCGCTCGGCCCACTCCGATTGAGACGGGGTTACCAGACCCGAATCGTCGCGCTTAGCAAACGCCTCGACCAGCTCGAGCCAGACATTGCCTTTCACCCCGGCCGAGAAGATCAAGTGATCGCGGGCCCGGGTCGACGCCACGTAGAGCAGCCGCGCCTCCTCGGCCGCTTCGCGTTTCTTTGCACGCTCTTTGGCGCGTTCGTGGGACAGGGTCGGCGTCCAATTGCCCAATGCGTCATCCCACCGATTGGCGACGATCCCGAGTTTCGAGTCGAAAGCGACCTCGTCGATTCTGAAGCGCGATCTCGATCCGATATCGGCCACCGCCACGATCGGGAACTCGAGGCCCTTGGCCTGATGGATCGACATGATGACCGCGCGGTTCCCGGCGTCGGGGAGCGGGGCATCGCGCTCACGCGGTGGCACATCGGTGCGCCGCCTGAGCCCCGCGGCCCACTCGGCCAACAGCTTGACCCCGTCGCGCGGTGCGCGATCGGCGACCGAAATCAGTCGTCGCAGGTTCGCGCGTCGTTGGGCGCGGTCCGGTAACGCGTCGACGATCGCCGTGTACGCGGTTCTGTCGAGCAGCCACGCCAGCGTGTCTCCCGGGGGTTCGGTGTCGGCCCGGCTCGCCAGCTCGTCGAGGGTCGATCGAGCGTCTTCGAATACGGCCAGCTCCTCGGCCGACAAGACGTTCTCCGGCGAGGCGAACACGTGATCGCGAAGCGGTGACCCCGAGCGTCGATCCCAATCGCGCGCCAACCGATAGATCGCGTCATCGGTTAGTCCGGCCATAGGCGAGCGCAGAAACGCGATCAACGGGATCGGATCTGCGGGCGTGAGCGCGGCATCGATTGCGTTCAAGCAATCGTAGACCTCTTGACGGCCGTAGAACGAGCCACTGCCGACCACGACCGACTCCAACCCTACCGCCTGTAACGCGTGCCGATACGGTTCGACGTCGGTCATGCGGCGCAGCAACACGGCGATGTCACGGGGATTGGCGGGCCGAGTCTGGCCGCTCACCGGGTCTCGAATCTGGATCGCGTCTGCCGATGTGGGGTCGCAAGCAACCTTGAGCCGCAGGGCGAGCGCGCGTGCTTCATGCTCGCGCTGCGAAACGGCTGGTTGCGCCTTCTGCCCGTCAGTTTCACCGCTCGCATCGAACGGTCGCAGAAACTCGACCGCTGGCTGACCGCTGGCTTGCCGGTGTGCGACCTGGTCTTCGTAGGGTGCCTGGCCCGCGTGCGTTTCGGGATCGAGCACGGCTGGAAAGAACGCGTTGTGGAACGCAACCAGCTCGGGTCGCGATCGGTAGTTGGATCGCAGGATTTTGAGTGCGCCGCGTTGGTCGGCCTCGATCGCCAGCTCACGGTAGGCTTCTACGCGGGCGCCGCGAAAACCGTAGATCGCTTGCTTGGCATCGCCGACGACGCACCATCTAGGAGCGCCCTCGATGCTCTCGCCGGCCAGCGATTCGGCGCCGATCAGTAACGTCAGAATCTCTTGCTGGACTGGGTCGGTGTCTTGATGCTCGTCGACCAGTACGGCGCGAAAGCGCTCCGAATAGTGCCGCCGAACCTCAGAGTGGCTGATCAGCAAGTCCCGGGTTCTCAGTAGCAGGTCGTCGTAGTCGAGCACGCGCCGGCTGATCCGCGCATCGCGGTACGCGGCCCGAATCGAGACCGTCAGCGCCGGCCAGCAACCGAGCTCGGCTTGATGCTCGAGCTCGGAGCGTGCGCCGCGCAGCAGGGTGATTGCGTCGCGCACCCCGTGGCGAAGCTCGGTCACCCGCTCGAACCGCCAGCTCCGGGAGGGAGCTTTACACGCCTGATCGAGGATCACCTCGTTGGCGGGCATCGGTTCGTCGCTCCATGCGGCGTAGGCAACTTCGATCGCTTTGAGATAAACCCGTGCCTTGGGTGACTTGAGGTTCGCTTTGTGAGCTGCGGCGACCACCGTTTCCACCGCTGTGGCTACCGACTGCGGAAGATCGTGCTCGATCGCGGCGGCGATCTGTTCGAGTTGCTCTTCGAACCGCACGATCGGTTGGCGCGGCTCCCACCCCGCTGTGCGAATCGCTTGCACGAGGTGAATCAGTCGCTCGCCGGCCCGGGCGAGCCCGAGGAGTTGTATCGCTTGCCGGGCGGCGAGATCGCCGCCCGCGACCCCACGGTGCAGGGTCTCGACGGCGACCCTCATGAGGAGTTCCTGGGCGACATCGTCGGAAAGGACGGAAAACCCCGGATCGATGCTGGCCTCCAGCGGGTGGCGACGCAGAACACCGGCGCAGAAGGCGTGAAACGTGGAGATCGGGGCGGTCTCGAGTTGTCGGCGATGCTCCGGATCGGAGATCACCTGGCGGATGCGCTCCTTTATCTCACGCGCGGCGCGCTCGGTGAACGTGAGGCAGAGGATCCGCTCGGGACCGAAGTCATCGCCCGAGATGCCGACCGACTCCGGCGATTGGACGAGATTGGCGTACAGCTCGACCAGCGTACGGGTCTTGCCCGAACCGGCACCGGCGGTTACAACGAGGTTGTTCTCGAATCGGACGACGGCGAGTTGTTCGGTGGATAGCTCTCGCTCGTCGGATAGCTGTGCGGCCCCGTCGGTTACATCGTCGATTCCGATGCGCTCAGCGAGCGACAGCTCGAGCTGGTTGCTCATTCGGCGTCGCCCTTGGTCGGGTCGAGGCCAGCGTACGTGGGTGTCGAGGTCGCGATGCGACAGGCGCGGCGAAAATCGCACCACTTACACCGGGTGAAATCCGCCGGCGATGGATCATAGCTGCCGTCGACAGCAGCGTCGATCGTGATGCCGATCATTTCGCGGATTTTGTTTGGGTTAGGGGCCGCCATCTCATCGAGTGCTTTAGGTCCCCGTAGACAGTGAACCGCGCCCGTCACGTTTGGCGGTTCCGACACCTGGTTGGCTTCGGCCCAAGCCAGCGCCCCGAGGAAGTAGACGTACAGCTGAAACTGATTGACGCCGCACTCCGCCGGGTCGACGGCGCGTCTGTGATGGACTCGGGGGAGGCTGTACTTGTAATCAACCACGTGCAGGCTCCCACTCACCGGATCGCGGTCGAGGCGGTCGAGACGTCCCGATAGCTCGACTGTCTCGCCCGATGTCGCGACGAGCACTGGCGGCAGCTCGTCATCCGAGCGCCCGAACGACAACTCGAAAGCGACCGGAACGCGGCCGCCTTGAGGGACCTTCTCT
>DAOWHI010000250.1 GCA_030641505.1 Gemmatimonadota bacterium
TGGCCGGGGCCAGCGAAGCGCGCGTGGTCGCCGAGGCGCCGTCCGAGAACGGTCTCGTCTCGCGCGTCGTTCGCGGCGGGGTAGAAGTCGCCGTTCGTCTGGCCGACCTGATCGATGTCGAACGCGAGCGCGAGCGCTTGACTACCGAGAGTGGTCGTAAACAAAAGCAGCTGGCCGCTGTTCGTAGCAAGTTGGATGATGCCCAATTTGTGGCCAAGGCGCCGGAGCAAGTCGTCGCTCGCGAGGGCGAGAAAGCCGCTGACCTCGAGTTGGCGATCGATCGTTTGGATGAGCTCCTCCAAACGTTGTCGCCGCGTTAGCTGGATTCCGGGTGGTGCGGCCTGAGATCGTCGTCGGCGTAGTGACCTTGATGGCGGGGCTGGCCTGCGCCAGCGAGGGGTTCCCACCGGGTGGCCCTGAGGACAAGGTGCCGCCAGTCTTGGTTGCGTCCGATCCCGCCGAACGCGCGGTCAACGCTGAGCCCAATCAGCCCATCGTCCTCGAGTTCGATGAGATCATCGACGAGCGGCTTTCCGACCAGATCGGTGACTTCATACAGGTCAACCCAGACGTACCCGAGTTCGACGCCGAACTCGACGACAAGACGATCACATTGACCTCGACGGAAGCGCTGCTCGAAGGGGTGACGTACTCGGTCACGATCCTGCCGGGTCTCCAGGACCGAGATCGGAACCCCACTGTCACGCCGAAGACGATCCTCTTTTCGGTCGGCGGTGAAGAGCCGATCACGCTTTCGCTGGTCCGCGTCACTATCGTCAAGGACACGTTGCCGGCGGTCGGCGCGCAGTACCGACTCGAGAACCTGGAGTCCGAGTTTGGTTACACGTGGGAGGCCGACTCGCAAGGACAAGTCGAAATCGAGGCCGTCGAGTACGGTCGCTATGTTGCCACCGCTTGGGAGGAGATGGTGCGACCCGAAGGCTGGCAGGAGACCGAAGAGCCCGGTGCCCGCGACACCTTCGATCTGTCACTCGCGAATCGCTTGCACGAGAAGACGTATCGGATCGCCGTCGTCGACACCACGGCGCCGGTTGTCGACCGGGTCCGGACTCCAAGCTCGCGACGCGTGACGATCGCGTTTGACGACCCATTGCCCGAGGTTCTGCCGCTGACGTCATCGATAGTCGCGCTCTACGAAGGGTCGCCAGAGATCTGGGATACCGATGTCAACCCCGATGAGCTGCCAGTGGATCAACTTCGCGCGCGACGATTGGAGATCGAGAACGTCGAGCAAACGGGAAAGAACGAGATACGCGTCACGTCCGCCGAGCCGTTGAGAACGGATCGGCTGTACAGGATCGAGGTAATCGATGTCGTGAACGTCAGCGGTTTGGTTTCGACCGCCGAGGGCGGTCGGGTATTCCGACCGAACTATGACGGGGCAGCCGTGTTCCGCTCCGACCCGCTCGAGATGCCGGCTGGTGACCGGTGACGTCGGCCACTGAACGCCTCCAGTGGTTGCCCGCAGTGCATGTCTGCGTCGCCGATCCGCCAAGTGCGGTTCAGCGGTTGAGCGCCGGAGAGATGCTGGAGCGCGCCGCGCTCGACGCGGCACTCGATCAGGTGCGGTCAGCGGTGCTCGAGACTCCCGATCGATTCGCGTCGCCGGACAACGTAAAGACGGCGGTGGCCGAGCGGTGGGTGGAAGCGCTCGAAGGGTTGCTGCGGCCGGCCCTGATGCCAGTCATAAACGCGACCGGCGTCGTCGTGCACACGAACCTGGGACGGGCCCCGCTGGCGGAGGAGGCGATCACCGCGGCAGTGGCGGCCGCAGGTCATTACACGCCCCTCGAGTACGATCTAGAGAAGGGCACTCGGGGCTCGCGGTATGCTCACGCCGCTCGATGGGTCACGTTCCTGACCGGCGCTGAGGAGGCCCTGGTCGTCAACAACAACGCCGCCGCGCTGCTGGTCGCTGTGGATTCGCTGGCCGAGGGTTTGGCGGTGGTCGTTTCGCGGGGTGAGCTGATCGAGATCGGTGGCGGTTTTCGTGTCCACGATATCATCGCCAAGAGCGGCGCACGCGTTGTCGAGGTCGGGGCCACCAACAAGACCCACCTGGAAGATTATGAGCGCGCGATCGAGACGCGTGAGGTTGGTGCTATCCTCAAGGTGCGCCGATCAAACTTCTCGGTATCGGGTTTCGTAGCCGAGGTCGGGTTGGCGGATCTGTGCCGATTGGGGGAGCGGCACGGAGTACCGGTCATCTTCGATCAGGGAACCGGCGTGCTCGAACCGCTGCCAACGGCACCCGACGAGCCCAGCGTCAACGATGCGTTGGCCGATGGCGCGGCGATCGTCTGTGCGAGCGGGGACAAGCTGCTGGGTGGACCGCAGGCCGGGCTACTATGCGGCGGCAGTGAGTGGATCGCCAAGGTACGCATCAACCCTCTTCTGCGGGCGGTCAGAGTCGATAAGTCGACGTTGGCCGCGCTGGAGGCCACGTTGCGGCTGACTGCCGAGCGGGCAACTGATGTGCCGGTGCGGGCGATGCTCGAGCTCGATCCGGAGGCGCTTCGGGCGCGAGCCGAAGCGCTGATCGAGGCGCTGACACCGCGTACGCAAGCTCAGTGTCAGGTGGAGCCCCATGCCGGCCGCGCTGGCGGCGGGACGCTACCTGGGGTCGACCTGCCGGGCGCCGCTGTGCGCGTTGCGCCCAAGAGGTTTTCGGCGGCTGCACTCGAGCGACAACTGCGGTTGGGAGATCCGCCAATCCTGGGCCGGGTCTCTGATGACGCGGTGTGGCTGGATGTTCGAACACTGCTTCCGGGCGAGATGTCAATCGTAGTTCAACGGTTAGATGAGATCATAGGTGCAACCGATAGTGACACAAGAGGATAGGATAACGACATGATGGCGCGATGCATGGCTGCAATGGTGTGTATAATGGTGGTTGGGTCGGTTCCGGCGTGCGGTCAGGACCGTCTGCCAATCGACAAGATCCGGCTGCCGGAAGGGTTTCGGATCGAGGTCTTTGCCGATGACGTTCCCAACGCCCGCTCGATGACGTTGAGCCCCAGCGGAATCCTGTACGTTGGTACCCGCCGGGAGGGGGTCGTGTACGCTGTCGTCGATGGTGATGGCGACCATGTGGCCGACACGGTACACACCATCGCCCGTGGGCTCGAGGTGCCGAACGGGGTCGCCTGGCAGTATGGCGCGCTCTACGTGGCCGAGGTCAGTCGCGTGTTGCGGTTTGACAACATCGACGAGCGGCTTGCGAACCCACCGAATGCGGTCATCGTACGCGACGATTTCCCGACTGAGCAACTCCACGGATGGAAGTTCATCCGTTTTGGACCCGACGGTTTGTTGTACCTGCAGGTCGGTGCGCCGTGCAACATCTGCTTGTCTGAGAATCCGTTGTACGCGTCGATCACCCGCATGAGCGTCACCGGGCCCAGGCGCGAGGTGTTCGCAAGCGGGGTTCGGAACTCGGTCGGTTTCGACTGGCACCCGGACACCGACGAGCTGTGGTTCACCGACAATGGCCGTGACAAGTTGGGTGACGATCTGCCCCCGGATGAGCTCAATCGAGCCCCCGAGCCCGGGCTTCACTTCGGCTACCCGTTCTGCCACGGTGGCGACATCGCGGATCCCGAGTTTGGCACGCAGCGGGGGTGTGCCGAATTCACGCGGCCGGCGCAGAACCTGGGCCCGCACGTCGCCCCGCTCGGGATGCGGTTCTACGCTGGCGACATGTTTCCTGACGAGTACCGCAACGACATCTTCATTGCCGAGCACGGGTCTTGGAACCGAAGCCAGAAGATCGGCTACCGCATCACCCGCGTGCAGCTACGGGGCAATCGCGTTGTATCATACGAGCCGTTCGCCCAGGGTTGGCTTGAGAACGAAGAGGCGTGGGGTCGCCCGGTTGACGTGTTGGTCATGCCCGACGGATCGTTGCTGGTGTCCGACGACAAGGCGGGTTTGTACTGCAGGTGGGGCCGCTCACTGGAGAAGAAAAAGTTGTATGACGAAGCCATCGACATGTTCCAAAAGGCGGCGTCGGACGCGCGCTGGGGTGGCTACGCCA
>DAOWHI010000108.1 GCA_030641505.1 Gemmatimonadota bacterium
ACCTGGCCAATCTCCAGCAGCTCACGTTTGAGGGCCAGAACGCGGAGGCGTACTTCAGCCCCGATGACGCATGGCTCATCTTCCAGGCCACGCCTGACTCGCTCGGCTGCGACCAGATCTTTACCATGCGGACCGATGGATCGGAGAAGCGCATGGTATCCACTGGCCGTGGCGTAACGACGTGTAGCTACTTTGCCTACCCCCAGGGCGACTGGATTCTCTTCTCTTCGACGCACCTGGCCGATGAGGCCTGCCCGCCCCGCCCCGACTACAGCCAGGGTTACGTCTGGCCGATTCACTCGGGGTTCGATGTCTTTACCGCACAGCCTGACGGGAGCGAACTCGCACGACTCAGCGACGTACCGGGATACGACGCCGAAGCGACGTTTAGCCGCGATGGGTCGAAGATCGTCTTCACCTCGGTTCGTGACGGCGATTTGGACATCTACACCATGAACGCCGATGGGGGCGATGTGCAGCGTCTGACCCACGAGGAGGGGTATGACGGTGGAGCGTTCTTCTCGTACGACGGCCAACGAATCGTCTACCGCGCACACCACCCCCAGGAGGAGAGCGCACTGGCTGATTACCGCGCTTTGCTGGCCGACGACCTGGTGCGACCGGGTGTGATGGAGCTTTGGGTGATGAACGCTGACGGCTCCGACAAGCGGCAAGTGACGGACAACGGTGGGGCCAACTTTGGACCCTATTTCTTCCCCGACGGCGAGCGCATCATCTTTGCCAGCAACATGCACGATCCCGAAGGTCGGAACTTCGACCTCTACGCCGTCAGCGTGGATGGCACCGGTCTCGCCCGGATCACCACCCATCCCGATTTCGACGGTTTTCCGATGTTCAACTCCGACGGTTCGAAACTCGTCTGGGCTTCCAACCGCCACAACGCCAAGCCTGGGGACACAAACGTCTTCGTGGCCGATTGGGTGGATCGCTGAGACGTAATGTTTCGTTACGCCCTGGCTGCATCGTCTCAAAACGATAGGAAAAAAGGCACCTTTGGGAGTGAAAGAGGCCTCCACTCGGTCATCTAAACCATTGGCTGATAACGGATTAGGCTCAGTCAAGCAGACCGGCCCCCGGGCTGGCGCGAGTGTTGCTCATGCGTTGGGTGTAGCCCCCCGACGAACCGATCCCCCAGAGGAGCTGATTCGAAGTGAGGAAGCACTGGCAATTCCTTTGCGGAATCGTCATGACCCTCGCCGTGATTTCGTTGACGGCTTGTGGTGACGAAACGGGCCCGACCTCCCCAACCGGGACTTTTCCCAAGTTTGTCACCGTCAACGGCGTCAAGCTGCTCACCTTCAAGGACGGCTTGGAGCTGCGGGTCGCCAACGACCTGGAAGCGAAGTGGATCGAGAAGGAGGTTGGCGGGACGCTCTCGACGGACGACGCTACCCTGACGATTCTCCCCAATTCGATCCCCACGGATCTATGGATCAGCATGGCCCAGTCGACCGACGGGACGGTGTCATTCCTGTATGGTCCCAACGGGCTACAGTTCAGCCAGCCCGCGATCCTGGAGATCAACCCCGCGAGCGCTGAGCTTACCGGCGGCGATCTCTCCAAGCTGAGAATCGCGGTGGCTCAGGACGACGTCGATGATTGGGAGATCGTCGACGAGGCGGTCTACGATCCGACGCAGAACGTCGTCCGCGCCCAGCTGAGCCACTTCTCGCGGTACGCCCTCTGCATGGAGTGACGAAGCCTCCAGGCTGATTCGCAGGTTGTTGTAAGCTAAAGGCTTGCAAAGATAATTAGTTTACACTAAAATAGCACCATGTGGGTCTCGCTTCGACCGCTAGCGCTGATCATGCTCAGCGCAGGGCCGCTGTCCGCCCAGGGACCAGAGGCACTGGTCACCGACCGACCTGACTTCACTGAGAGCGCCTCGGCGGTCACACCCGGCCAGTTCCAGCTCGAAGCCGGCTACACCTTCACCCAGAGTGGCGACGTCAACGAGCATTCGCTCGGCGAAGCGCTGTTGCGGATCGGCATTATGAAACGCGTCGAGGGGCGGATTGGAGCATCGATGGCATGGGTGGAGCAACCAGGGGACGATGACTCAGGCGTAGAGGATCCGACGCTCGGCATCAAGATCGTGTTGACGGACGGCGCAGGTCAGCCGGGTTGGCGACCAGCCGTCGCCGTCCTGGCCGCTACCACGTTACCGGCCGGCAGCGACGAAGTGACCGAGGACACCTGGCAGCCCGGAGTTACGGGTGCGTTCGCGTGGGATTTATCGGAGCGGCTTGGGCTGGGTGCAAACGTTGGGTACACCTACGCGAGCGAGGCCGGCGATCGGTTCGATCAGGGATCGGCGAGCGTGGCGCTTGGTGTCGGTCTAACCGAGCGGACCGGAGCCTACGTCGAGGCGTTCACCATTTTCCCGGCCGGTGACGGGACGGGCGATGACGCGACGTTGAACGGTGGGATCACGTATCTCGTTAGCAAAGATTTTCAGCTTGACGCACGCATTGGCGCTGGGCTCACCGACGACGCACCCGACGTCTTCGTCGGCTTCGGCGTCGCTCGACGCTGGTAGCCACTACTGAAAGCGGAACGTACGGACCGCAGCCCATCCCAAAACGAGTGTCCCGACGACCAAGGCGAGCAGGTGCGGGACAACGCTTGTCGCGCCAGCTCCGAAGTTTACGAGCTTGTGGAGCGCGTCCATCGTCCACCCGGTCGGCAACGTCAACGCGAAGCTCTGCATCCACTGCGGCGTGACCTCGATCGGCCACCAACAGCCGCCGAGGGCGGCTAGCACGTTGGACGCCAATACACCGAGTCCGATCGACTGACCTTCAGTTCGCGCCAGATTGCCGAGCAAGATCCCGAGCGCCGCCGCCAGCGCCCCCCAAGTCAAGAGAATCGCCAATAGCATCGGGAGATCTGGTCCCCACCGTATCTTGAAGAAAAGCGTCCCCACCAGCATCGCGAAGCCGATCTGGACCAGGCCCAGGAACAGCCTGCCACCCCACTTTCCGAGCACCACCCCCCGACGTGGCAGCGGCGACGATGCGAGCCTGCGCAGGAGCCCCTGATTCCTTTCGATAACCAAGAGCACCGCACCACCGGTCAGCATTACCAGCAATGTGAACATGACCATCGTCCCCGGGACCGACTGCTCGAACCCAGTCGGGATCTCCGCTCGGTTCCCAGCCTGCGACACGGTCAGCTGCAGCGGCCGTGGTTCGTCGGCCAGCCGCTCGATAGCGGCCGGATCGAAGGTGCCCTCTGCGTCCGCCGAGACGATTACGTCGGCCAACACGCCGTAGACGGCTCGCGCGACCCGAATCTGATCGTACTGCGTGTCGACCCCGGCGTCGCTCTGGGTGGCGAACTCGATTTTCACCGGTTTCTGAGCTGCTACCGAGTCGGTGAAGCCTGCCGGCAGAATCAGTCGACGGCGCGCCGCTGCCAACGTGTCGGGATCGCTGCTCCGGGTGACCTCGAACCCTTGCTCCTCGATCCGACGCACCACGTGGTCAGCGAGGAATCCAGCGTCTTCGGGACTCTGCACGGTGATACTCGGGGCCGACCCGCCACCACCCGCGAAGCCACCCGTAACCGATCCGATGAAGAAGAAGAACACCGGTGGCATCAGGAATGTCCAGAGAAGCGTCTCGCGCTGACGAAGCAAGTATGCGACATCGCTGCGGGCGATAAACCAGGCGGCGCGCAGCATCGTCAACTGTGAGCGAAGCGGCCACGGATGCGCCGCATAGAGAGCCAGACGAAAACGACGATGACCAGGGCGACCGCGGCGATCGACTGGAGGAGGTCGAGCGCCGGCAACTCGCCCGCAAAAACCTGGTTGAGCTTCGTCAGCGCCCACCCGTTTGGGGTGTATCGGCCCACGCTGGCCAGCCAGTCAGGCATCGCCTCGAAGGGGAAGAAACTCCCGCCGAGCATCGCCAGCGGGAAGATCGCGGCCCCAGTCAAGATGTTCCCGGTGCGTTCGCTCGAGGCGAACAGTTGTACCAGGACCATCATCGCCAGCAGCATCATGCCGGCGAACGTGGTCCAAACGAGAGCCATGGGCAGGCCGTGGAGTTCGATCCCAAAGACCCATCTGCCAGCGATCAGTCCGAGTCCGATCACGACCAGCATCAGCATCGCACCGGCGAGCAGCTTGCCGACCAGAAAGGTCGCCACTCGTTGCGGCGTGGCGATGACGCGGCGCAGCGTGCCTTGCGACCGCTCGCGCCAGATGTCCTCGCTCAAGCCCTGCGCCATGAACAAAAGCGCCATGAAGAGCATGCTCGGGAAGAACAAGCGCGCGAAGTCAAAGCCTTCTTCGTCTCCACCTGGTGATGTCGTCTCGAGCTCGATGACCGGTGGGAACAAGTAGGGTCGAGTGCGATCGACGATCTGATCAAAAGCCACGCTGACTGATGCCACCGTCGAATCGGGCACAACATTCGCGTCATCCGGTTGGGTTCCGACAATGACGTCGAGTGGCTCACCGAACAACCGTTGCAAGTAGAACGTGCTTTCGACGACGAGCGACAAGCTCTCCTCGATGATCCCTGGAACGATACGCTGGGCGGGGTTGCGGACGAGAGAGATCTCGAACGGTTCTGATTCCAGGACGGCAGCGCTAAACCCCTCGGGGATGATGAGCAATCCAGAGGCCTCGCCTGCATCGATTCGTTCGTGTCCCTCTTCAAGCTCGACCACCTCGACCTCGATGATCTCGGCTAGCGGACCTTGCTGGTAGGCGCCGGTAAGAAGCGCGCTGAGCACGGTGTGGTCCTGGTCGGCGACCAGCAATCGTCCGCTCGGTCCCGCATCGTCGCCGCCAAACGCCAGGAAGATCAGCCCGCCGATCGCGAGCGGGATGCCGGTCCACAGTAACAGCGCGATCGGATCCCGTCGCCGGCGTATCAAGTCCTTTACTACGGTCGCGAGAAGGAACCGCATCGGCTACTCCCGGAGCTCTTTTCCGGTGAGCTTGATGAACAAGCTCTCCAAGCTCGGCTGACTGACCGTAATGTCGCGGACTTCGGAGTCGGCCCGGGTGAGTGCTGCCAACAGGGTTGGCAACTTGCTAGATGCTTGTCGCACCGAGAGCGTGGCCTGTGCGTCATCGACCGTCACGACCTCGACGTCTTCATCGCGGCTGAACACGCGGCGAAGGTCGTTCTCGTCAAACGATCCGGACACCCTGACGAGATCACGTTCGCCCATCTGTGCCTGGAGCTCCTCGAGGGAGCCTTGGGCGATGATGTGGCCGTGGTCGATGATCGCCAATCGATCGCACATCGACTGGGCCTCTTCCATGTAATGGGTTGTGTAGAGCACGCACACGCCCTGATTGGCCTGCTCGCGGACCAGGTCGAGCAATCGCACGCGGCTTTGAGGATCGACGCCCACGGTTGGCTCGTCCAGCAGCAGAACCTGTGGCTCGTGAACGATCCCGCAGGCGAAGTTGAGCCGCCGCTTCATCCCGCCGCTGAACTGGTCCACTCGGTCGTCTGCGCGGTCCAGCAATCCGGTGATCTCGAGCACATCGGTCATGCGAGCTCGAAGCTTGGAGCCTCCGAGACCGTACGCTTGGCCCCAGAAGCGTACGTTCTCTCCGGCCGACAGATCCTCGTACAGCGCGATCTCCTGAGGTACGACGCCGAGCGAAGCCTTGGCTCGCGTCCCCTCCCGAACGACGTCGTGACCACGCACGCGGACGGTGCCGGCGGTTGGCTCTAGCAGACCCGAGATGCACCCGATGGTGGTTGTCTTGCCAGCGCCGTTAGGACCCAGAAGCCCGAAGATCGCTCCCGTCTCGGCGGTGAACGAGACGCCACCTACGGCCACGAGGTCACCGTATTCTTTCCGGAGTTGGGCGACTTCGATCATAGCGCTCCTCTGCGAGTGTTGGCGCGAGGGATAACCGCCCTCACACTAGAAACAGCGTATGCCCACGGCAAACGGCGACGCTAGCTTGACCTATATGTTTGTGGCGCGGAATCTGGGAATTTGCCTCGCGTTGCTGGGGAGCTGGTCCTTCGTCGCCTGCGACAGTGAGGCCAGCCAACCCACCGCGAACGGACCAAACGGTCCCAACCCCAACGGTGCTGGCCCCACGCTCGAGCGGATCGTGAGCGGGGTTGGGTTTCCCGTCCAAGTCACCGCCCCGACAGGTGACCCACGTTTGTTCATTGTCGACAAACGTGGCACGATCCGGGTCTTTGAGGACGGGGCGTTGCTTGCCGAACCATTCCTGGATGTTCGAGGCCTGGTTTCGAACGGCAACGAGCAGGGATTGCTGTCGGTCGCCTTCCATCCCGGCTACAGCGCCAACGGCAGGTTCTTCGTCTACTACGCCGATCGTGACAACGACACGCAGGTCGTTGAGTACCGCGTCTCGGCCGAACCGGATCGCGCTGATCCAAACCCGGTCGTGACGATCCTCTCGGTGGATCAGCCATTCGGGAACCACAACGGTGGGCTGATCGCCTTTGGTCCGGACGGGATGCTGTACATCGCGTTGGGTGACGGTGGTGGTGGTGGTGACCCGCTGGAGGCCGGCCAATCGCTTGCGACCCTGCTCGGAGCACTGCTGCGAATCGACATCGACGGCGGGAACCCGTTCGAGGTCCCGCCCGACAACCCGTTCGTGGGTCAGGCTGGTTCACGGGGCGAGATCTGGGCCTACGGGCTCCGCAACCCGTGGCGCTACAGCTTCGATCGTCAGACCGGCGAGCTGTACATCGCCGACGTCGGCCAGGACGATCGCGAGGAGGTAAACGCCGCTCCGGGTGACGCGGTCGGCCTCAACTACGGATGGAACGTGATGGAGGGATCGGAGTGCTTTGACCCGCCCCAGGGTTGCGACCCGTCGGGATTGACGCTCCCCGTGCTCGACTATGATCACGATGGCGGCTGTTCGGTGACGGGCGGTTTCGTTTATCGCGGCATAGCGTTACCGGAGTTGACGGGCGTGTATCTGTACTCGGATTTCTGCAACGGCTTTGTTCGCAGCTTTCGGCTTGTCGGCGGTGTGGCCACCGAGCAGCGGGAGTGGCCCAAGCTCGAACCGTCCGAGCGAAGCGTGACCGCGTTTGGTGAGGACGCTGACGGGGAACTGTACATCATGACCAGCGCTGGTAACGTCTACAAGATCGTCCCCGGCGAATGATGTCCTCGACAAACGCCAACTTGCGTGTGCTGGGGATCGCCGGCAGTCTTCGCCGCGGTTCCTTCAACCGTGCGCTCATCCGCGCTGCGCTCGATTTGGCGCCAGACGGCATGACGATCGAGATGTTTGACTTGGGTCCGTTGCCGCTCTTCAACGCCGATCTCGAGGAGCAGGGCGACCCGCTATCGGTGGCGGAGTTCAAACAGGCGATCCGCGATGCGGGCGCGCTCCTGATCGCGACACCGGAGTACAACTACGGCATGCCGGGGGTGCTGAAGAACGCGCTCGACTGGGCCTCACGGCCGCCCGAATCGCCACTGAACAACAAGCCGGTGGCGATCATGGGTGCCAGCCCTGGACGCACCGGAACGGGCAGGAGCCAGCTCCAGCTCCGGCAAACGTTGCAATCGACGCGATCCCCGACGATGCCCGGCCCGGAAGTGTTGGTTGCTCAGGCGCATGAGCTCGTCAACGAGGACGGCGTGCTCACCGACGACAAGACCCGCCGATACATCGTCAAGCTGCTCGAAGCGCTGGCGGAATGGGTGCCACGCTTTTAGGACGTAACTCGCACGGGAGGTAAACGATGGCCGAGATCACTCCAACGGAGAATGGGCCCTATTGGGTCCGCGGGGACTTCAAGATCACGCTGAGCGACGGCTCCGAGAAGGTTACGGAAGACGAGATTTGGCTGTGTCGCTGTGGGCAGTCGAATACGAAGCCTTTCTGTGATGGTTCGCACAACACCGCGGGGTTCGTCAGCGACGATCTGGATATGCGCGACAGCCGGTAGCCCCCTCACCTGGGGTCGCGGACCAGTCTTTCGAGAGCCTCGACGGCACGCGATGCTCCATTGGTGACCTCGAGCGCGTTCACTCGACGCTGAATCGCTAGGTAACGATCGGAGTCGTCCAGAATCGAGATAATGCTGCGACACAGATCATCGGTGTTGAGCTGGGCCGCAACGACCAGCTCACGTCGTTTGCAACGTTTGATTCGGCGACGCTGATCGTGCGCTAGCGGAACCGTTATACACACCTTCTCGTGTGCCAGCCCGTGAACGAGCGTCGTGCCGCCATTGATGACAAGTAGGTGGGCGTCGTGGATCAGGTCGATCATCTCGGTGCTGCTCACAGTCGGCACGATCTTGATGCGGGGGTTGTCGGGGTGGGTTTCACGGTAGTTCGGTCCGCTGACGACGAGACACGTCACGCCAGTGGACGCACTTACACGGTCGGCGACTTCGGTGAAGATTTGCGGCGCTTGAGGTCCCGACCCCGGCTTTTTCCCTCCTCCTCCAGGGACAAACAAAACATAGTTCTCGTCGCTGATCTCCAGACGTTGCCTGAGCCCTTCGCGTCCTGGTGTCAAAGATTCCGGGAACACAGTTTGGAGAAAAACGATCTCCACATTGCCAACCAATTGCAACTTGACGCGTTCCCACGGCCCAAGTCCCCCGTCGATGAATTTGGGGAAGCCGATCCAGTGCTGGTCGAGCAGTCGAAGCGCCCGTGGCCGAAAGGCTCGCCACCGTTGCTTGGGTCGTGAGCTGATGTAGACAATCCTGATGCCGAGCTTGTGGGCGTGACGGAGGTGGCTGTATCGACCAGCGTTGTCGAAAATCGCCAGATTCGGTGGATCGCTTGACAGGATCTCGTTTAGGGCTGCACCTGCCAGGGTTGGCGAGCAGTCGATGCGATGAGTTTCGAAGGGCACGCTCTCCGCGTACGGAGCGTTTCGGTTGATGACGAATCGAATCCGTGCAGCCGGCCAGCGTTGCTTGCTGGCTTGTGCGATCGTGAGACAACGCACGTACTCGCCGGCTCCAACAGGTCCAGAAACTGGAATGAATAACAGATCCGGTCGCCCGGGCATGGATCCTCTTGTTTCTCGGAGGTTTCTTTCCCCCTCGCTCGCCGAGCATTACAATCAGCGCCGAATCACGCCACTAGTAAGACGCCAAGCTTAGCGCGAAGAGCCACGCAATGCGGACGAAGCCCCCAGCCTCGCGGATGAAAATCTAGGCAGATGTCTTGCGGCCAGCTTACGTTCCTCGTCCACCGGGGAAAGGACTACACCCTCAGGCATTATTTCAGGACCTGGGGCGCCGCGCTGCGCGATCGCGTAGCGATCCGCACGTACCCGGGCGTCGGAAATACGGGGCGCACCTTCTCGAAGCGGATGAGCTTCCACCTGAAGTCGTGGCGAACCGGAACACTCAAGATCGGCCGGTCGTTGCCATCAGGATCGATCTACGCGTTCACCGACCTGGAGATGCTGACGTTAGGGGAAACGGACGTCGT